>JAYVYS010000282.1:0-6981 GCA_043784005.1 Isosphaeraceae bacterium | reverse complement strand
GGCGAGGTGGCCATCGTGCCGCTGTGATGGTCGGCGTAGTCGACCAGTTCAGACGGGTGCAAAGTTTTGGTGGTCATGATGGTTGAGTGCCAGTAGCTTGCCCAGCCTTCATTCATGATCTTGGTCTGGCCTTGCGGAGCGAAGTAATACGCCTCTTCCCGAACGATCGCGAGCACGTCGTGCTGCCAGTGGTTCAACGGCGCGTGCTCAAGCAGGAACAAGAGCACGTCGCGTTCGGGCTGTTCGGGAAACTGGCGGGCCTTGAGCTTCTCGGCGTCCTGTTGCTTTTGCTGTTCCTTGAGGTATTCGGGAGGATTCACAAACTGATCCATGTAGCCTTTGCTCTGAAACTTGGAAGAGGTCTTCTCTTCCTCGTCTTCCTCGCCGGAAAAGCGAGGCTTGGTCCTCGGATCGTCGCGACGCTTGATCGCGGTTGAGTGGACATCGATCAGATTTTCAAGTGACAGGCAACTGTCGATGAAGTTTTCGACAACGTCTTCGCCGTAGCGTTCCATGAAGTTGCGGATGCGATTGCCGTGGTTGGCGGTCTCATCCATCATCTTGCGGTTGGTGTGGGCGAAGAACGCGTTATTCTTGAAGAAGTCGTTGTGGCCGTAGACATGCGCCATCACAAGCTTCTGATCAACCATCTGGTTGCAGCGAAGGAGATAGGCGTAGCAAGGGTCGTTGTTGATGACCATCTCGTAGATCTTCTGAAGTCCGTAGCGATAGCCTTTGGAGAGCTGCTGATACTCCATGCCAAACCGCCAGTGGGGGTAGCGCGTGGGGAATCCGCCCAGCGCTGCGATCTCCGAGAGTTCGTCGTAGTCGAGCACCTCGAAGATGGTGTCGTAGAAGTCGAGCCCGAAGTCTTTCGCGTGTTGCTCGGTTTTGAGCTGGAGGTCGCGAAGCTCGGCGGGGAGGTCGTGGGTGCTGGTCATGATCGACATGGGAGTGCCTTTGCTGGCGCGTGATCAGGGCATGAACGCATCGACGGCGACTTTGCCGATCTCTCGGCCTTCGATCATGACCGGAACGTGTTCGCCCGGTCCGAACGTGGCGGATTCTCGATACTTCGCGGTCTTGCCTCGGCCGGACGGGTTGGAATAAACGTCAACGACACGCCCGGAAAGATTGACGATCCAGTAGACCGGGATGCCGGCGGCGGCATAGCCGTGCCATTTCTTGCGACGGTCGACGACGTGGGAGGATTCGGAGACTTCAATGATGAGGGACAGGTCGGCTGCCAAGGGGTCGTGGAGTCGGTATCGGGACGACGGACCGCGAGCCACGGAGAGATCGGGTTCGGGACGCCAGCCTCTGCCGATTACCGTCGGCTTTTCCTCGCTCACAACCCATTCGTGACGAAGGATCTCGCGGAGCGCTTCACCAAGTTCTCTGACGGCGAAGTTATGTGGCGTGTGTTTGGTCATTTGCTCGACGATCATGCCCTCAAGCAACTCAACCTTCGCGCTCTCCGGCAAAATGAGAGATTTGATCATGCGGAGGTATTGCGGAACGGAAAGACGGTACACGGGCACGCCGTCGTGCCAAGTCGTCGCTCGGTTGACCCTCTCGGCGGCGAGAATGCCACGAGTCAATTGCACCTGTGCTCCTTTGGGGAAGATTCCCGCCCTGAGCATCTCCAGGAACTGAAGGCCTGTGAGTTTGTAAGCGACCGGGCCGGTGTCGGTGGCTTGGGTTGGCATTCGAACCGGTGTGACGGTTGCCATTTTCACGCCTTTCCTTCCTGATCTCGACGATAGCGCTCGACCAGCGTCTGGGCGACCCATGCCCTCAAATCGATCGTCCAATCCGTTTCGGTCCCCTGCTGGGGCGCGTCGATCCACTCCTGGATCTCGGCCGCTCGCAGGAAAGGAAACGCCGCGCTGGTGTCCGATCGACGATAACTTTCGTCGTTCTGAAGCACGAGAATCTGGATCTCGGAGCTTTCGTAAATCCAGACCTCGGGCACTCCAAAGCGTCTCCAGACCTCGACAGCCGGCTCGGAATCGTTCGAATAGACGACTTCAATCGCGAGGTCAGGCGGAGGGTCTTTGCGGAGATGAAGCTTCTGGTGCCGCTTCCCTCGAATTCGCTCGGCATTGCTCAGGTAAAACGATTCGTCGGCCTCACCGCCTCCTTTGCCTCGCTTGCGTCGAAACGTCGTGCTGCCCATCGGAATGCAGGGGATCTTCAAGCCCACGGTGAGTTCCGTCACGAAAACACCGAGACGTTTCTTGAAGAATTCGTGGGGCGAAGAGGGTGACATCAGGTACAAGTCCCCATCGAGAAAAACGAGACGGGGAACCGATGTCTCTCCCCGCGCGCGCAAGACTGCCGAGTAGCCCGCCCAGCCAATGTCGCGCATCACGACGACCTGGTCGCCTTCGGGTTCTTCGGTCGCGGTCGGGGAGGCTGTCACCGTCGCCATTGAGGACTCCTTGTCATTCAAGCACATGCCCCACACACGTCTTACTCGATGATCGATCGGAACGGGTCATGGCTCGGAAGCTTTGATCGGCCGGTAACGCTCGACAAGCGTCTCGGCGACCCACTTTCTCAGATCTTTGATCCAGCGTGTTTCCGAGTCCATTTGCGGTTGGTTGATCCATTCCTGGATCTCGACCGCCTTGAGGAATGGGAACGACGCGCTGACCTCCGCGGGCTCGTAACTTCCGTTGGGCTGAAGAACCAGGATCTGAAGCTGTTCGTTTTCGTGGACCCAGACCTCGGGCACTCCAAACCTGCGCCAGACCTCCACAGAGGCGTCGGCATCATGGGTGTTGACCGCTTCGACCACCAGGTCGGGGGGCGGGTCTTTGCGGAGGTGAAGTTTCGTCTTACCTCGGATACGGCTCAGGTTCGCGAGGTAAAACGACTTGTCGCCTTCGACGCCCCCCTTCTTGCGTTTGCGGCGAAATGTCGTGGAGCCCGAGTGGATACATGGGATGTCGAGTTCCTCGACAACCACCATCACGAATAGGCCCAGGCGCTCGGTGAAATGCTCATGGAGGTAGGCTGGCGACATCAGGTACAAGTCCCCGTCAAGGTAGACCATCCTCGGAATCTTGCGATCGCCCCGCGCGCGCAAGACCGCCGAGTAGCCCGCCCAGCCAATGTCGCGCATCACGACGAGCTGGTCGCCTTCGGATTCTTCGGTCGCGGTCGGGGATGTTGTCACCGTCGCCATTTTCTTATCCTTGTCAATCGAACGAATATCCGGCGAAAACAATCTCGGTCGGCGTTTCCCCGTCGTACGCGATGATGTAGACGCCGAGGCCCCGATCGATCCATTCAAAGAAGCCGACATGGGCGTCGATCATGGCGCGGGTCGGCTTGTCGGTGCCGTAAAGTTCGTGGTGCTGTTCGGGACTGAGCGGGGCGACCATGCAGAAATGGGGCGAGTCGTCGTCTTTGTCGTGAGGGGTTTCGACGACGCCGATCATGTCGATCACCGACGCCGTCCCGGTCGCGGCGGCTTGCTCGACGGCCTGTTCGATCGAGGTTGGCGGGTTCTTTTCATCCAAGATGTTGTACCGTCCCGCGGCGAATTCCTGGACCCTCGCGGCCTCAAGAGCGGCGAGGATGTCGGGCTGATAGGGCACTGAGCAAATCCAGGTATCCGCGCCCATGGTCGGTCTCCGGTGAAGAAGAGGAAAGAAGCGGCCAATCTCGCCGACGTTTTTTCGGAAGTCCCTATCTTGGATCAATGCGTACGGCTGAGGAGCCTCGGGAAGCGGACATCTAGGACGCGTGGGCGGCGGCAGGGGGTGGATAAATATAAACTCCCTCGACAGGCATTCCGCCGAAGTTGCTCCTACCGACTCGCGTAGAAATTCTTGCGGAGTATCGGCGGTGAATGTCCAGCGCCGCCATCGCCGTGGAATCGTCCGCTCCAATCAACTTGATGCGAAAAGCATCGAAGTAGGGGCTCGAAAATGGTCGGTTCAGTCGCAGGACTTCTCTGTAAGCATCGTCAATATTCTTGTCGTCAATCTGGTCAGACACGACATGGAGGTACCATTGCGCATCCTCGCTGGGCTTCATCCACATGGCGATTCGCACTGGGTATTTCTTCCCAAACTCATTGAGAAACTTGGTACCTTCGTCGATCTGCTCGATCACCAGTGCATCTTGATCCATGGGAGAACTCCGATGAGCGGGTTAATGACGGCTTCATAAAGTTTCCGTGCTTGAGCTTCCGTTTTCTGATCGTAACGAGCGTCAACCGTCCAATCTTTCGCCTGTCCCCAACTGAGAGCACGTCCGGGATTCGCTACAATGTCTGAGGTCCGCTCATCCTTCAAGCCAGCAGTCTTTACCAGTGTTTCGATATCATGAGTCCAGCAGTCCTCCAGAAACTTCCGTTGAATAAAAATGATCCCGGTCCGTTCGATCAGAGCAAGCACACACGATTTCAAGCCGCACTCCACGGCGTACCCAGCCAGATAGTAACTTCCCGCCCACTGTCCACCATCGAGAAGGATCTTGGCATCGATCACTCGTTCTTCCGCGAGTCGCCGCAAGTTCGTTCTGTTCAATCGAAGAGATTCCTTGGATCGGAGGACAGTGATCCGCTTGGATCTTGATCAACGGTTCTTGAAGACCGCGCCTCAGCGACCTCGACCCAGAAACTCCTTGATCGAATCGTAGATACCTTCTTTGTTACGGATTTCCGAGAGTGCCAGGTTCGGCACGTTTTCGAAGGCTTCTTCGAGTTCTCTGTAAAACTCACCCGAGCCGTAGGGGCTCTCAACCTGTCCGTAGCCGAAGAGGTTGCACTTGGGTAAGAGTTGGTCTCGTAGAAGGCTGATACAGTTGCGGTTATCTTCGCCCCAGTTGTCGCCGTCGGAGAAGTGCAAGACGTAGATGTTCCAGTCCGAGACGGGGTGATCGGCCTCAATGATTTTGTTGGCGAGTTTATAGGCCGAGCTGATCCGCGTGCCGCCGCTTTCTCGGGTGTGATAAAAGGTGTGCTGATCGACTTCACGGGCCACGGCATCGTGGATGACGTAACGGGTGGTCACGCCGTCGTACTGGCTTTTCAGCCAGGTGTCGATCCAGAACGCCTCGATCCTCACGATCTCTTTCTGGTCGTCCGTCATGCTACCGGAGACGTCCATCAGGTAGAGGACCACCGCATTGGAGGTCGGCAGTGCGACGGGGTTCCACGACCGATAGAGCTTGTCCTCGCGAACCGGGATGACCATCGGGTCGGCCGGGTCATAGGTGTTTGAGGCGATCTGGCGCTTGAGGGCTTTTTTGAAGGTTCGCTTGAAGTGGCGGAGACTTTCCGGCCCGGCCTGGCGAATTCCCGTGTACTTGTCTTTATCCTCAATGATATTGGCGCGCCCCTTGGGCTCGATCCGGGGAAGGGCGAGCCCTTCGCCAAGAATCGCCGCGAGCTCGTCAAGGGTGAGCTCGACTTCGAGGATGTGTTGGCCGGGCGCGTCGCCTGCTTGACCCGCGCCGGGCTCTCCTTCGCCGGAGCGGCCGATCGGGGTGCCGACATCGCCGGGACCCTGTCCGACTCCGCCTCGGCCTTTTGAGCCGTAGCGGAACTCGGGGATCTCGATCTGCGGAAGCGGAATCGAGACGTACTCGCCGCCGGTACGGCCGATCATCTCGCCTTGCGAGATGTACTTCCGAAGGTCGGTTTTGATCTTTCCGCGAACAATCTGTTTAAAGCGGTTTTCATCCCGCTCAATTTTTCGGACCACGGCCGTGGATCCTCGCCGAGGGGGGCGGTCGATGCGGGGAGGCGTCCCCACGTGCCCTTGTTGACAACACCGACCGACCGAGGGCGCAGCACGCCTCACCCGAGACCCGGGCGGTCCGGCATCCATTTTAAGATCAGAAAGAACCAGGGTGACTCACAATTGAGCGCAGCGAGGACGCGGGCGAACGGAGGCTTGCGATTCTTTCCGCGATTTCCCCTACGATCTCTTTATTTTATTCCGGGACGATCGCGGAGTCCAAGGCGTCCATCACGATCGTCGCTTACAGCATCCACAACGTCCGGCCGGTCATGGCCGAGACATTGGGTTTTGTCGATTCAGAACAGGACGTCCTTGACGGTGACTTTGCCAACCTCGCGACCGTCGAGAATCACGGGGACTTCGTCGTCGGGGCCGAAAACACGACAACACTCGAATCGAGGGCTCTCCACGGGGCCGGTCGGCTTGGTGTAGACCTCAACGGCGCAATCCTTGACGTTCGCAACCCAGAGGTCGCAGTCGATCGAGAGCGGTCGAGGCGCGGACTCCGGGTGCGGGTCGGGTCGGACCTGGCTCCGCTTTGGATTGTCCGCCATCGTGATTGCTCCTCTATGACAGACCCGCAGGGTGCTCCGATGCTCATTCTTCGTTTACCCGTGGGGCCGAAGCGGGTGACTCATCCTGCTCAGCAAATCTCGTGATCAAGGCATGACGTTCTTGACGGCGATCTTGCCCACTTCGAGACCGTCAAGAATCACAGGGGCTTCCTCCTCCAGGCCGTAATCGCGGCGCGAACGGTATGCCGGCCTACGATCCGGGCCGGTCGGGTCGGAGTAAACCTCGATCCGAGCGTCGGGGATATTGACGACCCAGTAAACCGGGATTCCGGCGCGGGCGTAGTTTTGCAAAACACTTCGGGTATCAAGCGGCAAGCTGGAATCCGAGACTTCGACCGCGAGGGAAACGTCTGACGATTGGGGTCGCTTGCTACGGAAGTCTGCTCGATTTCCTCTGACGACCTTGACGTCGGGTTCCGGGACGCTCCTCTCGCCGAGCGTGACGGGCTGGTCTTGCTCGACAAACCAGCCCGGCGGAGTCAGCGTGCGGAGAGCTTCCACGATCTCATTTTGTGCGAAAACATGAGGCGGATTCTTCGTCATCTTTTCGACCAACCGTCCATTCCAGAGGAAGATCCGGTTCTTCGGGGGAAACACACCCGCCTCGATCATTTTGTCGAACATCGCGACGCTGATCGGGTAGG
>JAYVYS010000281.1:0-3618 GCA_043784005.1 Isosphaeraceae bacterium | reverse complement strand
ATTTCCAAGGAAGACTCGGCTCTCTTAAAGCCCGACCCCGCGCCTTATCGACTTGCCTTGGAGCGTTTGAACGTGAGCGCCGCCGAGGCCGTGGCGCTGGAAGATTCGCCGAGCGGGCTCGCTTCCGCAGTCGGTGCGGGCATTACGACGATCGCCGTCGGGCACCGGCACGCCCAGGGCCCGTGGGTCGGCTCCTCGCTTTATGTGTCGAATTTTCGAGACACGAAGGGGCTGCTTTCACTTCTCGGCCTGGCCTCCGATTGAGTGCGAGTCCGGCAAATGGCGAACGGTTCACTTGCCGTCGCAAGGGTCGGACGTGATGCCCGACTCGCATCGTTGGGCTGCCTCTTGAAGCATCTCCGCCACGACATCAAGTGGCAGATCCGCGAGCCTCCGAAACCTGATACAACCTTTCCCGACGCTCAACACGCCAAGCTGGGTTTGATATTCATTCACAAGTATCGTATCCATGAGATAGAGAGAGTAGTAATTTTTTTTGCGCCGCGAAGCCACACCGAATCGAACCGATCTCGTAGGCCGGCATACCGTAACGCATGCACTCCACAGCGGAAGGGAGCGTCTGCTTGATGGTCTCGCGAAGGCGTCCAAGAACGATGGCCTTGTCTGAAGGATGTTCGCTCATGTATTCATCGACGGTGGCGGCCTTGGATTGCATGGCGCTGGCCCTCTGAAATCGATGTACATCATTTTAAAACACGTTGCGTTGCGACGGCTCAACTGTCCAAGAACTCATCACGCGGAATAAAGTTGGTCATTAGCGCTCTTCCCGGAACCATTCCACGAACCGCCGCAAGCCTTCGCGAAAGGGGGTGGAGGGCTGATAACCCAGCTCATTCCGGGCGCGCGTGATATCGGCATAAGTCTGGCGAACATCGCCCGGCTGCTCCGGAAGTTGCCTTATCATGGGCGTCGTTCCGAGCGCGTGGCCGATCATGGAGATCAAGTCTCGCAATTCGACAGGTTCGGAATTGCCTAGGTTATAGAGGTGATATCCTTCGCAACGGTCGAGGGCGCGTAAGACGCCGTCGGCGATGTCGTCAACGTAGGTGTAATCGCGCCGGGTCGTTCCGTCTCCGAACATCGGCACGGGTTCGCCCTTCGCGATCAAGGCGGCGAACTTGGCGATGGCGAGATCGGGACGGTTTCGAGGTCCATATGCCGTGAAGAAGCGAAGGCCCGTAACGTGAAGCCCGTGAAGATGGTGAAACGTATGTGCCAGAAGCTCACATGCTTTTTTTGTGGCCGCGTAGGGGCTTACCGGATTGTCGACCGGGTCGGTCTCGCGAAACGGGGCGTCGGGACGATCTCCGTAGACGGACGAACTTGATGCGAAGACGAACTTCGGTCGGGGTTCGATCTTGCTCGCGGCGTCGAGCAAGTGAACGGTCCCTTGAACATTGACGGCGACGTAGAGTGCCGGGTTTTCAATGCTGGGACGGACGCCAGCCCTGGCCGCGAGATGAATGACCGCTTCCGGTCGAGTCTCCGCGAAGAGTGCGGCAACCGCGGAGGCGTCGCGGATATCGATCTCGACGAGCTTGAAACTCGGACTGCGCGAGGCGGAGAGTATGTTTTGGAGCTTCCGGGATCGCGGATAAAATGCGTCGAAGTTGTCGATCGCCGTGACGTGGTCGCCCTGCGCCAGCAGGCGATCGACCACGGTTGAGCCGATGAACCCCGCTCCCCCTGTTACCACGACACGTCGACCGGAAAACCCTTCCATCGCTCGCTCCGCTACGACTCGAAATGATCTTTGAGGCGTCCATGATCGATTCCTAGCCGGACCCAAGATTTGTCTCGACCCGCCCGCAGAATAAAAAGCGAACGCGGTTTGCCGCCGGATTGTTAATCATTGATGTCGAATGATGAATACGAAGAAAAAAAAGCGGAACTTCAATGATTCACACATATCTTCGGTATTTTCTCGGTCAGCCGCTCACTCAACCACAAACTCATAATGAAGCGAAGGTGTCGTTCCATCGAGCACCAGGGTGAGGCCCCCTTCGGCTTTCTGCACTTTTGCGGAACCGATGCGGGAGCCATTGTTGTCGAGGGCATAGGCGGCGAGTTTCCCCGCATGCTTCCAAGTGACGCGAGCCAGCACAGGTTCCGTCAGAAGGGGTGGACGTCCGGGATCGGCAGTCTCGCGCATCCACTCGTCCGCCCACTTGAAGCCCGTCGGCGAGACGCGAGCCACGGCCGAGACGAGCAGGCGATTCGTGGATTCGATCGGCTCGATTCCGGCGGATGACGCGATCACCGCCGCATAATTCGTCTCGATCTCAAAACTCAGGTGCTCGAACCCGACCGCTTCATTCCCCATCCAGCCCGCGACTCCTTGCGTGTACGGAGTCTCAACCACGAGTCGCCCATTCGCAGGGTCCCAACCGGGCAGATGACGACCTGACTTGCGGTTTCTTGTTGGCGTTCGCGTTTTGCGAGACCCCTCGACCTTCGACCTTGCCTCCTCTTTCGGCTTCTCGGCGATGGCCTCGTCATGACCTCGGAGCATGATCGACGAAATATGGGGCCACAAGCCGAAAACGTGAGGAGCCGCGTTGGCGATTGCCGGAAGCTGGAAGATATCCTCGCCTCCAACGGTTCCGGGCGCGGAGGAGCCCCATTCGACCGGGTACATGAAGACGCCCCGGCGGACCAATCCGTCCCAATCCTCAGAAGCCGCCGTGGCGGCTGCGAGAATCTGATCTCCCGCCTCGTAAGCAGACGCCCAGACGCCTTGTGTAAAGTCGCAATACTGCCCGAGGACGTACGGCCGCCCCTTCGCCCGCTTATCGTTCGCGTTTGGAATCAAACCACCGTCGTTGCTCCAAAGCATAGACCGATAGCTCGGAGAAATCCAAGGCGGTGCCATCCAGTAGATGCGGTCATCAATTAGGTCGAGCCCCGGCACAGCGAGCGACTCGTTGAATTCTTTTTCCCGACGCCAGTGCGAAACGGAAGCGATCGGTGCCTTCAGACCATCTTTTTTAATGGTTTCCGCGAGCCCCTTCCAGTGGGCGGAGTCGAGCGCTTGCTTGAATCGTCGTCCCTCACGAAGCGGACTTTTCGCGGCGATCTCGTGATATTCTTTGGCGTAATCGCCGGGCAAGTCGGTCGCGCTATCGATCATGTCAAACAGGGTGATCTCGCCCGCGAGCGTTACCCAGGCGATGCCGGGGTCGGTTCGGTAGGTCAGACCGGTCTTGGGATTTTCTCTCGCGAGGAATGTGCGAGCACTCGTCTCCGCGAGCTTCATCATCGTCGGGTCGAAGACCGCGGCGGGACCCCCCCCCGGGGGCAAGGCGCCGGGCATCTTGACGCCGTCATCGACGCGGAACCTGCGGCTGCCTTGCAACTCCAACGCAACGTAGATCCCTCGCTTTTTCAAAGCTGCGATCAGTTCATCCAGCCGTTCGAGCGCGATGGGATCAAACGCCTTGGTATCGTCCCTCGTGTCGTCAAAGAGACTACGATCCGGACCGAGTGGCGTGTCGAGATCGCCCAGACGGACGAGATTCACCCCCGACCTCGCCAGTCGATCGGCAAGAGCCGAAGCCTTGGTCGCGCCGAGAAACGCATAAGGCGGCAGGATCTGGA
>JAYVYS010000280.1:0-6410 GCA_043784005.1 Isosphaeraceae bacterium | reverse complement strand
CATCGCGGTGTCAAGATAGTTGATTCCGTATTCAGCATAAGAGGCGAACGTGTCACGATCTTTGGCTGAGAACCCGGCGAACGCCGCTGCCGTCCAGGTCATCCGCGCTTGATAGACGATGAAACGGTTTTCGTCGGGAAGGGAAGACCAGTCGCGCCCGAACGTCTGGTGAAACCCGCCGCGCTCGCGGTCGAGCGATTGCGGATACCAGTGTTTGGTCAGCTCGTCGCGGAGCAGCGTTTCCACCCGTTCGCGGATCGCGCGGGCTTCCTCAGGTTTCGGGGGCGCTGCGTTTGCGGCCGGAATGAACAGCGACATCAAAGCGATAAAACGGCCGATATGTTGACGCGCCATCGGAGAAGGTTCCCTATGAGGTTCGCAGTGGAGTGGCGTCATGTTACACGTTGGATGCGAGTCGAGCGATGACTTGGCCGGTTTCGAGTTTCGTAGGGCCGGCTGTGCCGGCCGAATTCAACAACGGGCCCAACGCGGCCGGCACAGCCGGCCCTACCTCAATGCGCACCGCTCCCGGACCGACGTCGCACGTCGGCTCTCGCACCTCTCGCTCGACCTTCAAAACCTCAATCGACAAGCCGTTGACGGTTCGAACGCTCATAAGACTGGGCCATCAAGTCGCGGTGATACTGGATGAATCGCTTTTCACTCTCGGTTTTGGCCTCGGAAATCTGACGATCGAGGTCCGAAAGCTCCGTTTCCTCGTCTTCCTCCTCGTCGAGATCGGCTTCGTTTCGGGAAGCCTCCATTTCCACGTCCAAAGCCGTTTCAGAATCCATTTCGGGAAGGGCTGACAACGGATCGAAGCGGTCGTCAGGGTTCCAGTTCGATTGGAAATCGGCTTCGTTTCGGGAAGCCTCGGTTTCCTCGATTTCCTCGGGGTTTTCGGCCTTTTCCTTGTCGGACTTGAGCGCTTTCGCAAGTTCCGAGAAGGCGCGATGAAAGCCGTTGCGAGCCTCTGAACCATACCGCAAGAACAGCTTCGCGGCTTTTTCATCCTTGAGCATCAATGCGCGATCTTTGGCCCCCGCGCGGTCAGGCGCATCGATCGTTTCGGACAGCATCTTGCCGCGCTTCGACAATTCCTCCACGCGATCGGCGACAAACAACACGATCCATTTCTGACACCAACGCACGTCAGGAATCGTGGCGACTGTCAGCGATTTCCAGAGTTCGTGAGGGCGAATCTCATCGGTCAACAGTTCCGTGGCCAGCATCGTCGGGTCGTCGCTAGGAAGGAGATTATTGTAAAAGTAAATTTTGAAGGCCTCGGCATTCGCTTTAATGCCGGGAACCGTGGGCGCGACACCGATGAGACGGATCACCTCATCGCATTCCTCTTTGCTCCAGAAACCGCGCTCGTGAAAGATTTTGTCCAAAAACCGCCATCGCGCGACAAGATATCCGCAGCCTATCGCCTCTCGGCGCAACATGCGATAGCCCAGCGCGGGGCTGTCGAGAAGCAGTGTTTTCAAGTCTTCGAGGAGGTCGGATTTCTCATTCAACCAGCACTCTTCGGCCTTGATCACTTGCTTTTCGATCTCGCCATGATGCGCGATGGCCACGCGGTCGGTCAGGATGGTGGACGCCACACAAAGGTAAACAAGATGTTGCGCACCGGGGCTTTGCGGGTTGTAATAGTCATTCCAGTGATCTTCGCGCGCCGCGATCTTAACGGGATCTTCATTGGGCATGACCAGGACTTTGGCGGTCAACCCATGTTTCAACGCGTTCTTGCGAGAATTGGCTTTGCCTGCCTCGGATTTAGGGCCGGTGGATTTTTTGGCGTTGATGCTGTTTTGTTTGGATCGCTCTTTGTCGGTGAGTTTCATCGGGGTGGTCTCGTTTTGGATGATGGAAGTGCGCTGCGCGCGGAATGTGCGCGAGGGCTTCATCAGACATCATCGAATCGAGAGCGCCGCGCGTTCTGTGAATCGAGAACCGTGGAGCGACGGGGTCGGAGACCCTCGCCGATCGCACGCTCGGAGTTACCGACGTCGGTTGCAGTACCTTCGCGAGCCGAGTATCCTGAATTCAGAGAGTCGATGCTTCGGGGAAGAGGTAAGAAGATGGTGATCCACATCAGCACCGAGTTGGAGGCCGCGCTGATCGAATCGGCCCGCCGTCAGGGGATTGCGCCGGAAGTCCTGGCTCAAGACGCCTTGCGTGAGAGATTTCTCGCCGCGCCTTCGCTGATACAGCCGCGAAGCGAATGGGAGCGACGACTCTTCAGTGCCGCATCGGACTGTGGCGTGTCCTTACCGGACTCGGCCTTGAGTAGCAATGGCTTGTACGAGTCATGACCTATCTCGTCGATACGAGCATTCTCGCTCGACTTGCCAATGCCGCCGATTTTTCCCACTCGGTCGCGACCCGAGCAGTCTTGGAGTTGCATCGCGGGGGCGAGGCGCTGCACATCACCTCTCAAAACCTTGTCGAGTTCCGTAACGTGGCCACCAGGTCCCTCTCCCTCAACGGATTGGGGCTCACTCCAGCGGAGGCCGAGGCGAAGGCGGCGATTTTCGAAGCGGTGTTTCCCCTCCTCACCGAGACCCCGGACATCTACCCGGCATGGAAAGCCGCCGTCGAAGCGCTCGGCGTGGTCGGTAAACAGGTTCATGACGCTCGACTGATCGCCGTCTGTCATGTCTATCAGGTGACACACCTCTTGACGTTCAACGTCGCCCACTTTACTCGAATGTCAAGCTTCGGACCGGGAATCGTTGTCATCGATCCAACAACCCTTTAGGGCTGATCCACCCTGCGAGACACTTGAGCCGGCCTTGACCTCGAATGAACACAGATAGGAAAAAAAGTACGGCGATAAACGGACCTCGTTGAGAATCACGAATTGATCGATAGTCTTATGGATGTTAATGTATCGAACAGTATTATTATCTTGATATGAGTTAATCTGTATCGATCCGCGTCATCCGCGGATGAGTTTGTTTTCCTGGTCCTACCGACTTTGCAATCCTGCGGCCTGACACGCCATGTTCCTTTATCCGTCCGCTTCCGATATACTGGTCGACAATCGTTAAACAAACGGCGGTCGGCCGGAGGCGGGGCTTCATGCTTGGGAACGATCAGGGCAATGCGGGCCGTCACGCCGCGAGCCTGTCGCGCCGGGAATTGCTCCGCGCGGGAGGGCTTGGCCTGGGAGCGTACGGACTTGCCCTGCCAGAGCTTTTACGCGCGAGGGAGCAGCCTCGCCCCTCGAAGAAAGCCAAGATCTCGGGTTTCGGCAAGGCGAAGGCCTGTATCGTCTTGTTCATGTGGGGAGGCCCCGCCCAGCAAGAGACCTGGGACTTGAAACCCGAGGCCCCCGAGCAGGTCCGCGGCGAGTTCAGGCCGATCGTCACCGAAACGCCCGGATTGATGATCTCCGAGCATTTTCCGATGCTCGCGCGCCAGACCCGGCGCTTGGCCGTGATCCGTTCGATGCATCACGACGACGTTAACCACACGACCGCCACCCACGAGTTTCTCGCCGGCAGACCCGTTTCGAGGGCCGCCGCAACCTTGCAAGATGACTTTCCTCATATCGGAGCGGTTCTCGCGCATTTGAATAAAGGACATGAACGATCGGCGCTGCCGCCTTTTGTGCAGTTCCGGCCAATCGTACCCAACGGCGCTCCGCGGTTCGTCGAGGAGAGTCACGGCCAGACCGCCGGTTGGCTTGGCCCGGCGCTCAACCCGCTGACCATTGACGAAGACCCCAACACCCTCGCCTACCGCGCCCGAGCCGCCGCGCTTCGCTTGCCCGACGATATCGCACCGAGCCGGTTCGAAGACCGAAAGCGGCTCTTGAGCGAGGTGAACGCACAGGCCCGCGCGCTCGGCAAGGCGGCGCAGTTGGGCGCGCTCGACGCCCATTATGCCCGCGCTTACAACCTCTTGACCGACCGCCACGCGCTCGAAGCGTTCGACCTTGAACGCGAAGACCCCCGGACTCGCGACCGTTACGGCAGGAACGCTCATGGCCAGACCGTCTTGCAAGCCCGAAGGCTTGTGGAGGCCGGCGTGCCGTTGGTCACCGTCTTCTGGCCGAACGACGGAATCACCAACGTCTCGGTCTACTGGGACACGCATAATCGCAATTTCATTGATTTGAAAACTCGTCTGATGCCCCCCGCGGATCAGGCCTTCAGCGCTCTACTGGACGACCTTGACGCGCGCGGACTTCTCGATTCGACCCTGGTCCTCTGGACGGGCGAATTCGGCCGGACGCCGCGCGTGGGACAGGCGGTGGTCGGCGGTGCGGGAGCCGGAAGAGATGGCCGCGATCATTGGCCGCACTGCTTCTCAAGCGTGCTCGCGGGCGCGGGGATTCAAGGCGGCACCGTTTACGGCGCGAGCGACCGCTGGGCCGCCTATCCCGCACGCGACGCGGTGACCCCGGCGGATGTCGCCGCCACAACCTATCACCTCCTCGGCGTCGACCCCGCGCGCGAGGTGACCGACCCCCTTGGCCGACCTCTTCAACTGTGTCATGGAACGCCCATCGCGGGGATTTTGGCCTGATCCCGACACGATATGGCCGATCGACCGGGAAAGCGCATCCTCGACCAAGCGCGATTCCGTTTTCTTGACGCGCAATCGCCGTTGTGGCGCGCGGTCCGTTCGTGGTTTAATAGGAAATTCGCGGTTGAGGCACGAAAGATTCGGTCGTTCGTCGGCACGTTTCCAGGCCCTCGCCCCCCCTTCCCAAGGCCCGGTCGTCCCAGTTTCACGAATGGGTCGATGACCGCGTGCAACCCGACGCGAATCGATCGATCGATAACGCACTTTCGCCCTTCATGACTCCGCAAGGCCCTCATGCGTTGGTAACGTCTTAAAGGCAACCGCGCCCTTCGATCCGCGATCGATACGTATCGAATATACATTTAATGATATTTACAATGGAAAAGGACAAGAGGTATGACTCCAGCTTTAGAGCGGCTAAACGAACTGGTTCGGCAGGCGGAGGCGAAGAGCCGCGCCAAGAAGTTGGGAACCGAAGTTCAGCAGTCGGCCAGCCAGTTACGAGAGGCCGAGGAGCGCGCGCGGATCGCCTCGATACGGCTGCGAGAGGTTCGTCCGGCGATGACCCGACGGATTGAGCAGGCGAACACCGATGAACAGCAGCTCAAGGATTTGATCAAGAAGCTCGCGCAGTTCAAGACGGCGCTCGATCCCGCGGAGAACCCCGAAAATCTGGTGGATGACGCCCGCGCTGAGATCGATCGGACGCGACGGGAGGCTCAGGCCTCGCTTGAAGAGATCGGACGCGAAGCGGAGGAAGCGCGCAAGGGGCTTCGGACGGCCATGGACCATTATCACGAGGTCCGCCGCGAGCTTGACCGGCTTCAGCCCACACTCGCCGAGAACTTCTCGGCCGAAGATCGCCTGCTCTGGGACGCCGAGGTTCATTTCCCCGGTGGCCAGCTTCAAGCCCTGGCGCGCGAGGTCGAGGCGGGTGCCCCGTTCTTCGGGTCGCTTTCCCGAGCCGAGCAATACGCCCAGCTCAAGGTCTGGATCGGCCGCCACCGGCAATTCCAGGAGGCCGAGGACCAGGAGGGGGGCGATGAGACCACCCTCGCGCTGGCCCAGCGCGTCTTTCATCAACTCAAATCGCTCTCCAAAACCCACGAACCGGGATACATCGAGGCCTTTCGTCTCGATTTCCAGACCGACTGGGCGACCTATATCAGTGATGCGGCGGCGCAGCTCAATCAGGCGACCGAAGCGGTCCGAACGAGCAAGGACCGCGAACACCTTCGCGGTGAACAGCAGGCCCGGGATGTCGAACGAACCTTGCAAGCCCGCGAGCAGGGCCGTGCCGCGATGGGAGAGCTCAAGGCCTTGATGTCCCGCGTTGAACTTCCCGAAGAGGGACTCGAAGAATTCCTAGAAATCCTTAAACAGACGGTCAACGGCCTGGGTGCGTCAGACCCAGAGTTACTTGAACTCGTCATGCCCTTTCGTGAGCATGTAGCTGGAGGCAACGGGCTCCGCGCGCTCCGCCGAAGCCTCGATCGGGTCAAGCAGGAAGAAACGTCTCGCGACGACGAACCCGATATGTTCCGCGCCCAGTTCGAGGACGTCCTCGCCGTCACCAGCGGCATGAGGGCCGTGATGATCGGCGGCTCGGTGCGAGAGGACAATCGAAAAACCCTGCAACGCCTCTTTGAATTCGATCGCCTGGACTGGGAGCCTTACGAAGACGCCAAGCCCGCCGCCCTGGACTCGCTGGAACAGCGGGTTCGCAACCACGGCGTCGACCTGGTGGTGATCCTCCGCAGCTTCGTCGGCCATCACGTGACCGAACGCCTCCGCCCCCTCTGCGAACAGTATGAGATTCCTTGCCTGATGGTGGACCGCGGATATGGGATCGCCCAGATCGGCGAGACCCT
>JAYVYS010000279.1:0-6018 GCA_043784005.1 Isosphaeraceae bacterium | reverse complement strand
CCCCAGGATACCACGGTGCCGCGTATCTAGGAGTGGCCTACAATCCGTTCGCGGCGGACGGTGATCCGAATACCGACGACTTCAAGGTCCGCAACCTCGCCCTGGCCGGCGGCGTCACCCCGGAGCGGTTCGACACCCGTCACGGGCTTTTGAACGCCTTCGACCACGTCCGCCACGACGCCGATGCCTCGGGCTTGATGGATGGCCTCGACCGCTTCACCCAAGATGCCTACGAGATGGTGACCGGCCCGGCCGCACGCGCCGCGTTTGATATTCGTAAAGAGAATCCAAAGCTCCGCGACCGCTATGGCCGGCATCAGTGGGGTCAGAGTGCCCTGATGGCGCGAAGGTTGGTGGAATCGGGAGTGCGATTCGTCACCCTGACGTTCGGCGGGTGGGACTTCCATTCCAGCCTCGAAAAAGGCATGCATCGCGTCCTGCCGATCCTCGACAAGGCGGTGGGAACGCTCGTCGACGACCTCCACCAGCGCGGGATGTTGGAGAACACGGCGGTTGTCGTGATGGGCGAATTCGGACGCACTCCCCGGATGAACAAGGCCGGTGTCGCCGGTTCCGATGCCATCCCCGGTCGCGATCATTGGGGCGAAGTCATGAGCGTGCTCGTCGCTGGCGGAGGGTTTGCCTGTGGCCAGACCGTCGGGTCGTCGAACTCCAAGGGCGAAGTGCCTCGCGACCGTCCGATCACCCCCGCCGACCTCACAGTGACCCTCTTCCACCAGATGGGCATCGCCCCCGACACCACCTTCACCAACCGCTCGGGAAGACCGATCACCGTCGGCTCCACGGGTCGCGTCATCTCAGAGCTGGTCTGAGTAAGATTTTCAAGAGCCTGTAGAGAGGAAATGCGCGCGGTCGCGCGACTCCTACCTGCTTGAACTGGATTCGCGTTTCCGCGAACATGGCTCTCGTCCACCGGACGGGTCGTTCCCGGTGTGACATCTCGCTTTTTTCATCGCCGGGGGTCCGTCCGCCATGATCCATCTCGGAACCGTCACGTATAACATCGCCAAGGATTGGGACCTGCCGACGATCCTCAAGAAGCTCGAAGCCCTTAAATATGAGGGGGTCGAACTTCGAACCGGGCACGCGCACAAGGTCGAGGTCGACCTCAATGCTCAACAACGGCGCGACGTCCGCAAACGCTTCGAAGACTCTCCCGTGTTGCTCGCCGGAATGGGTAGCGCCTTCGAGTATCAGTCCACCGATCCCGCCGAAGTCAAAAAGAACATCGCGGGAACAAAGGAATATGTCCGTCTCGCGCACGACCTCAACGCGCCCGGTGTGAAAGTTCGCCCCAACGGGCTTCCCAGAGGAGCCGACCTCGACGCCACTCTTCAACAGATCGGTCGCGCCCTTCACGAGATCGGCGAAGACGCGGACGGCTTCGGGATCGAGATCCGCGTCGAGGTCCACGGTGGCATCACCCAGCTTTTGCCCAACCTCGCCAAGATCATCAAGTACGCCGATCATGCCAACGTCTATGTGTGCTGGAACTCAAACCCGACCGACGTGGTGGACGGCTCGATCAAGGACACTTTCGCGATGGTCGCTCCCAAGATTCGCGAAGTTCATCTCCGCGACCTGAGCGACGATCAGTATCCCTGGCGGCAGTTGTTCGCCCTGCTCGACGCCCAGGGGTTCAACGGCTTCACGTTCGCCGAGATTGGCGACAACGTCGATCCCGACCGCATCCTCAAGTATTTCCGGCAACTCTGGCTCGCCTATCAGCCAAAGCCGAAACCGGAGTAACTCGTCAGTGAAACGCGTTCAAAACCAGCGAAACAACGCCGCCAGGCCCACCATGATCGCCGGGCCGAAGAGGATCAGGAGGATCAGCCCCTTCATGACCCTTCGACGTCTCGCGCCGGGCTCGGGTGCGAGTTCGTCCCAGGCGTCATCAAGGTCATCATCAAACGAAGGCTCGCCCCAGGTTTGACCGAGCAAGACGCGGGCGTCGGCGACGAGGGCTTCCGGGACAAGTAGTTTCACCCCTCCCGTCGCGACGTGGTACATCGACCGGCTTCCCATCCGCGCTCCTTCGACAAACGCGGGGATGCCTTCGGCTTCCAGACGGATGCGCGGGGCCTCGGCCGCCATCGCGTCGCCGAAGAGGCTGACCGTCACCCATCGCGTCTTGCCGTCGAAGGGGCTTGGAGGCGCGGCGGTTTCGAGTTTCACGTCGTGTTTCGGGCAGAGGTCGCCGGCCGGTCGATGCAAGTAAGTCTCGCAGATCGGGCAATAACTCTGGTCGATCAGAGATTCGCCGCAATGGACGCAGAGGCTGGAACCGGCCTTCCCCTCAACATCGCACAAGGGACAGAATCGCGGTGGGTGAAATTCCGTCGCCTCGTCATCTCTCAATCGCGTCTCGCCGTCCAAGGCCGACCTCCGCGTTTCCCGAGCTGGGTCTCTGATCGAAGATCATCATAATCCGTCGCGAAATCCTCCACCATGGCCCTTAAAGGAATGGAAGTCGCGGCCAACCGGGTGATCAATCCTCAGAACAAGAAAATCATGTCCGTACCGAACGTAAACTGGGTGTGTGACTTGCCGTCGTTATAGACAGGCGAACCTTGGGTCCAGTCATACCGAAGCTCGGGGCGGACCCAGAACCAAGGGCGGGGCTTCCAGATCAGGCCGAGGGTGGTCTCGTAGTAGGTGTTGTTGGAGCCCGTGCGGATACCGTGCTCGTCGCGAAAAATTTCGGCTCGGTACACCCCTGTCAACTTCTCGTCAAAGTCATACAGCAGCCATCCCGCGAGCCCATACCACTGGGCATCGTCGGGCGTTCCTCCAGGCCCGAAACCCGGAACGTTCGACTCGTGACCGTAGTCGGATTCCACGACGGACGTGAGCTGGTCATTCCATTCATGGCTGACAACACCCGTAATCAAAAGCGCGATGTCTCGGCCATAGAGCAGGTTACGTCTACTCGCCAGGAATGGCGGGGCTGGAACGCCGTTCGGTGCGAAATTGTAGTTGGCACCGAAAAACCTCGGAAATTGGTTCGGGCCAACATTGAAAGTCAATGAAGCGTTGGTCCGCTCATCTTTCGAATCCCAGCTCAAACCTCCCGCGTAGCCCCAGCGATAGTTCGCGTTGATCCAGCGATCCCAACCGTTGACCGCGCCGTTGTAAAGGTTCACACGATCCGTCACATGCCATGTCGTCATCATTCCGAAATGAGTGAACGGCTGAGCATATGCGAACATATAACTTGCGGAATGAAGCGGGCGGCCCGGGGCGTACGGATCTTCATACCCTCCAAGGCTAAGGAATCGCCCTCCCTTGATCTCGATACCGCCCTTGGTCAACCACGGAAGATGAACCTCTCCGTAAAACTGTGTCGGTTCGTAACCCAGGTCGTCCGCGGGGAAAACTCCGTCGAGGAAGCCGTTCATGTGAAGCTGAAGGTAATCAGTCCCGTAGAGTTGATCGAGGCGAAATCCCCAGCCATATTCGTCGGCCTCTTTTGAGGGAATCCGCTTTTCGATGGCGAGGAAGACCTGCTGCGTCATCCATTCGTTCGACTTGTAGTTTGGAAAGACCCCGAAGTTCACGTGATTCGAGGGATGGGCGGGATTGGCTGTGAAACTTCCTTGTACCCAGCCAAAGATGCTCACAGGCGATTCTTCCAGACCGAGCGAACGGGCCAGAAGGTTCGATTTGAACTCCTCGCCCTCGACCATTTCGTCGCTTCGTGATTCGGCAGTGGTTGGCCCGCCTCCTTCGCCTCGTCTCTGGGCGCGGGGACGACTCAGGTCGGTGTCTTCCTGATCCGGCTCACTTGGACCCGAACCTGAATCCAGTCGATCGCGGCGTGTTCCTGGGGGTCGGGCGCGATTTGAAGGAAAAACAGGTCGGCTCTCACCTGACGGAGCATCCTCTTCGTCGTCGTCCGTCGGTTCAAGCGATGAGTCTTTCGCGCGAACGGCGACGGCCTTGACGACTTCCGGATCGGGTCGTGTTTCCCGAGCGTCAATATTCCTGGTAGCAGAGCTTGAGCGCGAGTTAGAGCGCGCGGTCAACGCGCACCCGCTCACGCTCATCAGCAAGAGTGCGGCGACAATCCAAGTCCGAGTCCCAAGCACCCTCCTTACGCTCCTTCCGAGCGACTCCCGAAAATCGGCAGTCGTTTAAGGATATGGTGCGGGTCTCAAGAAGAGCGACAAGGATTCCCATGACACTTATCAAAAAGAGACAAGGGACGGAGCTTATCTCGATTCCGAAAATCCGTCGAGACCGATGCTGACGCGATGAATCTCGCCTCAAAGTCCAAAGCCGACCTCCGCGTCTCCAAAGCTGCGTTCACCCATTGGAGACGATCGTAAACCGTCGGAAGCTCGTCCACCAAGGCCTTTCGAAAAAGGGACGCGTCTCACATCAACGAAAGATTACATCTTTCGTTTCTAGCGCCTTCAAGGCCTTTTCGAGCTTCTGTTCAAGCACCTGGATGCGCTTTTCCAGTTCGCGAACGTCGGGCACATCGAGTGTGCTTACCCTGATAAGGTCGAGTTCGGCTTTATCCGTAGCCAGCTTCGCCTCGGAAAGGTCCGCCGGCGTGCTTCGACCCGCGTCCAGTTCGATGATTTCTCGGGCTTCCACATTCCTGACGCGCTCAAGATGCCTCTCAACCACGGCGACTCGCTCAGCCCGATTCGTCGCGAGCTGAGTCTCCCAGGCCATGAGTTGAGCGGACGCATCGAGATATCGGTCTATTGTAATTCGCCCCTGCTCGTAAAACCTTCGCTGCGCGTCCAGACGTTGCTTGCCGGCGTCGACAATTTTACGGATCGCCTTCCGTTCCGCGGCTCTCGCGAGAGCGGCAACAGCAAGGTCGTCCTTCGAAGCTCCGATCGCCTGAGACGTCACCGAACCCGGTTTCTTCGTTTCTTTGCCAGCAGAACCTTGTCCCGACAATGACCCGACACCCACCGAGAGGCCGAGGGACGCGAGCCCGATCATCATGACCAGGTTCCGCCGCCTGGAGAAGGAAACCATGATTAGATCCTCCTGGATGATCCAAATTCGATCACATCTGCGAAAGAGTGGGGCTTAGAGTTGATCCAGGAACCCGAAACAAGGCGCGCTCGATGATCACTCCATCAATCGCACGTGAAGGTCCCGAAGCTGGCGCGTATCCACTGTTCCGGGTGCCCCTGTCATGAGGTCGGTCCCCTTGGCGGTCTTCGGGAAAGCGATGCAGTCGCGAATGTTGGTGAGTCCCGTGTAAAGCATCACCAATCGGTCGACTCCGAACGCGATCCCCCCGTGCGGCGGCGCGCCATTCTTCAAGGCGCTGAGCAGGAATCCGAACTTCTCCTCCGCCTGCTCCGGAGCCAGCCCGAGCAATCCGAAAATCTTCGACTGGATCACCGGGTCGTGACAGCGGATCGTGCCGCCGGCCACTTCCTCGCCGTTGATCACCAGGTCGTAGGCTTGCGCCCGGACCTTCGCGGGGTCGGTGTCGAGCAGGTGCAAGTCTTCCGGCATCGGCATCGTGAACGGATGATGCTCGGCCGCGAAGCGATTCTCATCGGCGTCCCAACCGAAGAGCGGGAACCGCACGACCCATGAATAATGAAAGGCTTTCGGGTCGTAGAGGTTCAATTCCCCGGCAAGCCTGCTCCGCAAATTCGTCAGCGCCTGGCTGGTCACGGCCTGGGTGTCGGCCACGATCAAGATCAGGTCACCGGATTTCGCTTTGAACCGCTCAATCAGCGCGGCTCGGGCTTCGGGGTTGAAGAACTTGGCCGTCGGGCCGGTCAAGGTTTCGCCGTCAAGCTTGAGCCAGACGAGACCTTTCGCGCCGTAGGTGTTGGTGAACTCGGTCAGGCCGTCGAGATCCTTGCGACTATAGCGCTGTCCGCCGTCCGTCGCGCAGAACCCTCGAATCCGGTGACCGGCTTCCTTGGCCATCGCGAAGACCTTGAAATCGGTCAACTCGGCGATATCGGCGACGTCCTTCAGCTCCATCCCGTAGCGCAGGTCGGGGCG
>JAYVYS010000278.1:0-2040 GCA_043784005.1 Isosphaeraceae bacterium | reverse complement strand
CGAAGACGCGGCGCGAACGAACTCGAAGACGCGGCGCGAACGAACTCGAAGACGCGGCGCGAACGAACTCGAAGACGCGGCGCGAACGAACTCGGGGTCATAAAAGAGGGGGCCGACTGGTCGATTCGCAGAACTCGAATCCGTATCGGAAGCGATACTAAACACGGGCGACGGTTGTCTTTTCTTTCCGATTGCGGCTGGGTCACCTTACGAAGACTCTGGTTGAACTTCTCATTTCGTCGGGTACGCTCTTTGCCGGTTTCGAGGTCTTCCAGAACGATGCACGTAATATCTGAGGTTTCGACTTTGAGCCGGGACGACGTCGCGGCAATCCACTGCGCGCCCGTCCTCGACTTGATCCTTCGGGCCGCCGAGGTCCATCGCCGGCACCACAAGCCGGGTGAAGTGCAGATCTGCGTCTTGCTCTCGGTCAAGACCGGTGGATGTCCCGAAGATTGCGGCTATTGCCCGCAAGCGGCCCGCTATCACACGCATGTGACCGCCGAAGGATTGCTCGATGTTCCCGCCGTGCTCGACTCGGCGAAACAGGCGCGGGACCACGGGGCGACTCGGTTTTGCATGGGAGCCGCCTGGCGAGAGGTCCGCGACGGCAGGCAATTCGACGGCGTTCTCGAGATGGTCCGCGGCGTCAAGGAACTTGGACTCGAAGCCTGTTGCACTCTCGGAATGCTCAACGACGACCAGGCACGTCGTCTCAAGGATGCCGGGCTCGACGCTTACAATCACAACCTCGACTCGTCCGAGGCGTTTTACAACAAGATCATCTCGACCCGCACCTATTCCGACCGCCTCAACACGCTGGAACGGGTCCGCAACGCGGGGATCTCGGTCTGTTGCGGCGGGATTATCGGAATGGGAGAGACCGACGACGATCGGATCAGCCTCCTGCATACCCTCGCCACCCTCCCTGAGCCTCCGGAATCCGTCCCGATCAATGCGTTGGTCGCCATTGAGGGAACGCCTCTGGAAGACCGCTCCAAGGTCGAGATTTGGGAAATGGTCAGGATGATCGCCACGGCGCGCATCCTGATGCCGCGCGCGATGGTGCGGCTTTCGGCGGGACGAATCCACATGACCGAGGCCGAGCAAGCCCTTTGCTTTCTCGCCGGTGCGAACTCGATCTTCGCGGGTGACAAGCTGCTTACCACCCCGAACCCCGAAGGCGATCGAGACAAACGTCTCTTCGAAAACCTGAACCTGACACCGCGCCCGGCGACGGTTTGTTAGCGACATGAACAACCCGCTGGCCTGGATCGACGACGAGGCGGCGAACTGGTCGGCACGAGGTCTGGACCGGCGACTGATCGCGCACGGGACCACGATCCCGGGCGCATTTGTCCTTGAAGACCGACCTTTTCTCAACTTCGGCGCGAATGATTACCTCGGCCTTGCCGCCGACCCGCGGCTCACCGAAGCTGCTCTCAACGCGGCGAAGCGTTACGGTTGGGGCGCGGGGGCATCGCCGCTGGTCGCCGGCTGGACCGAAGTCCATCAGTCCCTTGTCGAGTCGATCGCGGCTTATGAGAAGACCGAGGCCGCCCTGCTATTCCCCACCGGGTATGCGGCGAATCTCGGCACGATCAGCGCCCTTGTCGGCCAGTCGGACGTGGTTTACTCGGATCGCCTCAATCACGCCTGCCTGATCGATGGAGCCCGGCTTTCTCGGGCGAGCGTGCGTGTTTATCCTCACAACGATCCCGCCAAGCTGAACGAGATTCTCGAACGTGAGCAAGGCAAGTTCCGCCGCTCCTTGATCGTGACCGACGGCGTCTTCAGCATGGACGGGGATCTCGCGCCGCTCGCGCAGCTTGTGGAAATCGCCGACCGTCACGAAGCCATGTTGTTGGTGGACGAAGCGCACGGCACGGGCGTTTTCGGGCCGGATGGCCGAGGGGCGGCGTCGGCTTGCGGTGTCGCCGATCGCATTCATGTCCGGGTGGGCACGCTTTCAAAAGCACTCGGCTCG
The DNA here is from genome assembly GCA_043784005.1 of Isosphaeraceae bacterium. Taxonomy (GTDB): domain Bacteria; phylum Planctomycetota; class Planctomycetia; order Isosphaerales; family Isosphaeraceae; genus JAYUFP01. Next base: position 53 of record JAYVYS010000278.1, on the reverse strand, counting down.
ATCGGCGGATTCGTCGCGGGTTCCAAGCGATTGATCGACTGGCTTGTCAATCA
>JAYVYS010000277.1:0-2099 GCA_043784005.1 Isosphaeraceae bacterium | reverse complement strand
GATCGACGGGAATAATCGTATAGAGATACGATTTCCCTTCCTCGGTCAAGGCCGACACATCGGCCCCGGTCTCAGCGTCGAAGTGATCGACAAGTTGGAAGCGAGCGAGCAATCGAACGGTCTCGAAGACAGGCGCGCCGTTCTTCTGAACCTCGCGAGTGTGGACGATATCCCCTTTCTTGACGGTGAACTGCGCCTCGGGGTCGTTGCCGTTGAGATGCAAGCGGCGGACCTTGTAATAACGGAGTTGATGCTCCGGGTCGTCTCGACGGTCGTCCGACGAGACGGTCTGCCGCCAGCGCAGCTCCCAGGTGATCGCGACGGTCTTGGCGTGGGCGATCACGCTCACCTTGGCGAACTCGGGGGCGTTGTCGACCGTGAACCGGTGATCGGTCTTATTGAAGACCACGACGGGCTTCGGACCGGAATCGACATCAGTCGAGAGTGGACCCATTCTTTGCTTGATCGTGCCCGCCTCGGCGGCGTCGGTTTCGAGCCAGCTCAATTGAGGAACGTTCGGCGCGTCGGCCGTGGCGCAAAAGACCAAGCCCAGTCGAAAGGCCATGGAGTTATGTTCAAGATCGGAAATCTCGTCGAGCACGGCCTTCGAGGTGCCGGCGGCTGCCGAGGCGTTGCGGCCGTCGAGGTCGGCGTAGCGGTGGAAGTCGCGGAGGACGGCCTGGATCACGGCCCCTCGGAGCTGACTTGCCCGCTGTTGCTGCGCGACCGCCGGCGCCGGGTCGGCCACGGTCGTCTTCAGCCCGCCGGGAGCATTGATCTGTTTGGTCGAGATTTTGCCCTTGGCGGCGTAAGGGCTGGTGTCTTCGGAAAAGGCCGAGCGCAGGTTCGCGTCGTATTCCGACTTCGGATCGTACTTGAAGTAGGGCGAGATGAACTGCTCTGAAGCGCCTCGGACCGCCGACTCGAAAGCTCTCTCCGATGGGTTGCCGACCCGCTCGTCAGCGACCGAGCTGGTCATCATGACGGCCGGGGGGTCGCCGATCGGAACGATATCCCCGAAGTCCTTGTCACTGTCGTTATCAGGTGTCGTGAGGAACGCGTAGCGCAGGAAGTTTCGAAGCGTCTGACGCCTCGTCGTTTTGGGAGCCGTCGGAAGGTTGCGGGTGTCGAAGTAGTCCCAGTCGAACTTCCAGGCGTAGTCAACCGTGTCCACCGGGGTCAGCTTGATCCCGTCGTTCTTGCCGCTTGTGACATCACTCGGCAACGGCCTGAACTGTTCGAACGTGACCGAAGCGGGGTGCGCGGTCGGGCTCCAGTCGATATCGTTCGTAACGGTGATGGTGTCGCTGGGCGGCGGGGGATAAAAGCCGTTGGTAAGGTCTGCGATGGTGGCCGCGGCCGGGACCAGGAGGAAATAGACCGTCTGCTTTTTGGCTCCCGCGATCGAAGGCGGAACGGCCGTCGCGATCGAGTAACGGGTGACCTGGATGCCTGTCGTGGTCGCCGCCTGAAAGCGAAGGAGGTCACTGACGGGTCGCGTCGCGGCCGCTCCTACCGCCAGGTGGTGGGCCACGGCGGCCGCCGCGATCTGTGCTCCTCCGGTTCCGGGCACCGCATCGACGTCTTCGGCTTCAAGTCCGATGTGGAGGAATCGTTCCGTGATTGCCGACGCGTGGTCAACCGCGCCGTCGTTGATACCGACTCGGATGCCGAAGTGCAGGTCGTGGCCCATGATCCCGATGCAGAGGGTCGCCGTGCCTCGCGCTCCCGCGAGGTCGGTAAGCGTGATCCCGACCTCAAGAGACGCCGTGAAGTTCAAGGAGAACGATAGGTGCAGATCGAACGAAATCTTGAACAACCCAAAGTTGAGGTGCAGCCAGAAGTGGATGTCGACGACGACCCGGATCTCGACGCCGATGGCACCATAAAAGGCCGAGCTGTTGATCGAATCGACGAACGCCAACACGCCGATGTACCGCGCCCCGTAAGCCACTTGCGCCAGAGCCGAGAGACTGGCGCCCACGAACCCGAGGTCGACCTCGGCGGACAGCGTGAGCGTCCCCCGCGCCAGAAAGCTGTTCCCCACAACCAGCTCGGTCGTGGACACACGGAAGATCGCCCCGCCGCGAAACTCCGCG
>JAYVYS010000276.1:0-4721 GCA_043784005.1 Isosphaeraceae bacterium | reverse complement strand
TGCTCGCGGACTCAAGTCAACGCCTCGGAGCGATGCGGCTGGTTGGAATGATGCCGAGAGCCGCGAAATCCACACCGATCTCATGATGTTTCCGACCGGCGGGATAGTCCAAATCGATCGCCAGGTCCTGCGGTTCAACCCCTCCCGGTCGAAGCCGAGCGAGAGGGCGAGTGCTGGGTGTACCTGAGGGTCCCTTGGGACCGATGACATTGTGAAAATGGACATCACCCCAGAGCGCTGCCCAGTTTTGATTCACATCGTGGCGCCGTGCGACGGGGTTGCCGCCTGGTCCCGGAAGGCGCTCTCCAGTCGCCGCGAACACGGGTACTTCGAACGCATCTCCACTGGCTTGCCAGAACAGCGTACCGTGGGCCAAGCCCACAGGTTCCGCCTGGAGAAGGACGCCTCGGATGTCCGGCTTTTCAAATGTTCCAAAGAACGCGGAGTTTTGAGTGGTGACAAGCCATGGCCGATCCGGACCGGGATCGCTGCCGGGCCATGGGCCCAGCGTCACAAAAGCATGTTCCGCCGAGAGAGAGCAGCGGTTCAGAATCAAATCGGAATCAAAACGGGATCGTGCGACATGGGTCGGGGACAGTACAAATGCATTTTGTCCCGACACGATCACGCAGTTGAACAACGCCAGAAGCCCTCGCCCAATCGAAGCCTCGACGACATCTCCCCCGCTCAAGAGCACACAATCACTCGCACGAAAAGTCGGCCGATTGACGTGAGTGGAGAACGGAAACGGATCGAGAACGCGAGGTTTCGTGAGAGATGTGGGAGCGTTCTTGAGAACGGGAGCCGGTCCAAAGTTTGGTGTGATCGGGACGGCAAGCGCGGTCTGCCGGCTCTCGACGGGGGGTTCCAAAGGGATCGTTCCCGTCGCTACGAACGCGATTAACTTTCCGCCATGCGGGTCCGCCTTGCCTGGTCCTCGAAGACGAGAGTTGAGCAGAACCAGGTGCCCGCGTTCAACCCGGATCAGATGTTTGATAAGCGGGGAGCCATCGCGTTCGATTTGAACCCCATCAAGTTTGAGACTCCCATTCCGGAGCGAGATCAAGGCGTCCGCGGAGGCTCCTTGGATCGCCACCCAAGACGGCACTTGGCCGCGATTATTGGGCGTTACAATGATATCGAGGGATGCCCCATCGGGCATCCGGAACGGGCTCCAACTGTGGGCGGTGGAGCCGCTCACACGCACACGAATCAGGCGATCGCCGGGACGGACGGACTCAGCCAGAAACCTACCGAGATCGCCCCTCAACGGTGCCGCCTCGGCATCAATCACGAACTCTCGAACTCCAGGAGCAGGATCGGTGCCGCCGGTCCCCGTGGTGCCTCCTTTCGCCGGTTGATTATCACGGGGAAAGTTCATCCCATTCGATCGGGTCGAAATAGGTCCCTCGTTTGCCAGTTCGACGAATCCGGTTGTCGCCCTTTGCGATAAAATTAGATTCGGGGGAGCGCCGGCCATGGCGTCGGTTGACTTCACCGCGTTGGAATAAATGTCGGGTACCGTCACTTTGGAGAACGGTTCGACGGTCTTTTGGTGAAGAAACGGAGATGGGCTGGCGGCTCGCGCCAAGACATCCAGTCGGCTCTTCGCCACAACTCGCAGATCCTCAGGAGCGACGCGATCCGGAGCCTGAGGGGCTGGCCAGGTCGCAGACTCCTCGATCGTTTTCAGATCGGTTCCAGGCCAGATTGAGCGTGCTCCAGCGACGTCGGGAACCCGCACGACGCGGCTTGTCCCTACAGAGAGCCAGTCGGACCAGCCTTGGAGGAGGTTGTGATCGCCTTGCCAGGAAACCATCACTCCCGCATTGGCCCCATTCCCGCGCCAGGTCATCAGGCTCGTCTTGGCTGGGGTTTGGAAGTGAGCCAAGGTGCTTCCCAGTACCTTCACGGTCAGAGCTTTTGGGAGGGCTCCACCAGGTGCATCAGACATTTCAATGAACGGTCCTCGCGTCACGAAGATCGATCGAGACATAAACAGCCCACGTGACGCGGTCGCGGAGCCGACGACCGAGACACCCACCCCCTGCCCGTTAAACACAACCGACCTTGTGACGACAACATCCGCGGCGGCCGCCGAAAAATCCGCAAACGCCGTGTAAGCCCCTCGGATCATGCACCGGTCGAACCGCAGATGTGAAGGCTTGTCGGAGGACCTGGTGGCGACGATGGCGAAAGGATATCCGGATCGATTGACGACCGTCACCGTGCAATTTTGAAGGTTGAGCGAGCCGCCGCCGCAGCGGAATAACGCGGGCTGGCTACGTGGGAGGTCGGAGACATCCACGATGATGTCGATTCCGTCCAGCGTCAAAGAACGTGCTCCGAGGTCGAGAAATGCGCCTTCGGCTTCGATTTTAGGGCGGCTGATCGAAACGATCGGGCGGAAACCCGGACGTGCCCGGATGACTCTCGCCTCACCGAAGTGGAGGTCGTTCTCGAAAAAAGGTCCATTATCGGCGACCTCGATCGTTCCCCCGCCGACGACGTCCAGCGCCGCGCGAATGGACGATTTCTGATCGATATCTTGCGCATCGGGAATTCGTCGAACTGTGATAAACTTGCCGGGAAGTCGAGAGGGAATCTCAGTCGTTGCCCATTCCGGCCGAAACTTCGCCTCGATTCCCGGCCCGAATTGGACTTCGGCGACGACCTCCGGAACGGGATCGGTCGGCTCGACGAAATTCGCTTTCGGAGTATCGACTCGAACCTGTTCAGCTTTCGCTTTGTCCGGCGTCTGGACCACCGGTGGCGCGGTCTTCGTGGCGACCTTCACCGGCTCGACGGGTGTCAGGTTCGGCCGAGCCGGTTCGATCGGCGCGACCGGGTCATCCACCGCGGAGACGACCGGACCGAACTCCGGACTCTTACTTGCCTTGATCAATTGATCGACGGCAATAACCAGCACAATCAGGCCAAACCCGCCGAGGACAAAGGCCATGATCCAGGAACGTTCGGCGGCGCTCATCCTCCGCGACGAGCCCAGGGGAAACGCCGCCGGCATCGCGCCGGGAAGGGCGTGATCGGGATCGTCCTCTTCGTCGAATAATGCTGTTTGACCCTGGTCGGGAAGACCTTCCCCACGACGGATGGGCACTTGTGGAACGATCACTTGCGCGACCTTCGGGGGCTTCTTGGTCCCCGGTTTCGGCGCGTCATCAAGTTCGGCGAGATCGGCCATCGAGACTTCATCTCGTGGCGAACGGGGCGGAGTTTTCGGCTTCTTGGTGGTCGACGATGCCGCGGGCTCGGCGAGTGTCAAGAGGACCGCATCATCATCATCATCATCATCATCATCATCGTCATCGATAAGTGCATCTAGCGGTGCTTCATCAGCGGCCGAAACGGTCGAGGCACCATCAGCCACAGTTAGCGCCGCAAGCAATTCATCGTAACCCGTGAAGCGATTCTCCGCCTTCTTCGCGGTCATTCTCAAAACCAAACGAGCGAGCGGATCGGGGATGTCGGGTCGAAGCGAGCGAGGATCGACTGGTGGAGACGTGCAGTGTTTCGCCAGTTTCTCCGCGATGTCCCCGCCCGGGTACGGCGGACTTCCTGTCAACAGGAAAAAGAACGTACAGCCAAGCGAGTAGATGTCGCTGCGGACACTGGTCGCCCGGCTATCCCTCGCTTGTTCTGGAGACATGTAGTCGACAGTGCCGACGGTCGTCCCTTCTCGGGTGACACGCTCGTCCTCATCAACGGACTGAAGGGCCAACCCGAGGTCGGTAACCTTGACATGCCCGGTGTCCGTGAGAAGGAGATTGGCGGGCTTGATGTCGCGGTGGATCACTCCTTCCACAGCCGCATACTTGAGACCTTCCGCGACTTCGCGGATCACCTTGACCGCATCGGCGACCGGCATCTGTCCATTCGTCCGCACCCAATCGTGCAGGTCACCCCCATGCACGTATTCAAGAACGAGGTAATGGCGTCCCTGATCGACTCCGCGATCATAGATCGCAACGATATTGGGATGCTGAAGGGCCTCGACGCTCTTAGCTTCGCGAAGGAATCGCTGGAGGGTCGCTGGATTTTTCGCGAGACTTCGGGGCAAGACTTTGACAACGACCTCAAGCCCGGTATCGGTATGAACCGCCTGGAAAACCGAGCTCATCCCACCCGAGCCAAGCGGTCGGACGAGCCGATAGCTGCCGATCCGTCGATCGGGTCGCTCTTCGGTGGTCTCTTCTTCCGCCTCCGACATCGTGGCAGACATCCTCGCCGATTCGGCGATCAAACATTCGGCGGGTCACCCGTCCCACACCTTCCATACTACCGAGCGGCGACAAAAGTTGGGACACCCGAGAACGGACCTTCGATCGAATCCCCAGAATACCCGTCGGACGGGATCAAAGCCGATCGATGTTCATTCCACCGTCAACATACAAGACCTCGCCCGTCGAGAACGGGAAGGCTCCTGAAGCGATGGCCGCCACTGCCTTTCCCACGTCCTCTGGGGTTCCCCAGCGACGGATCGGAGAGATTCCCTCGGCGATCTTGTGATCGTAAGCCTCCTTCACCGGGCCGGTCATGTCGGTCGCAATAAGACCGGGACGGATCTCGAAGACTCTGACCCCAAGTTCGGCGAGCCGGAATGCGAAAAGCTTGGCGACCATGCTGAGGCCGGCTTTCGAGACGCAATACTCCCCCCGATTGACACTCGCGAACGTGCTGGATAACGAGGTCACAAAGACGAG
>JAYVYS010000275.1:0-2262 GCA_043784005.1 Isosphaeraceae bacterium | reverse complement strand
GGGAGCAGGTCGAGGCCGAAATGGGGTTTTGAACGGTCATCGCCACGGTCCCGTACCGCGTGATCGTTTCGAACGCCGCACGCTAAGAGGCGCTCGGCTTGCCCCGCGACGTTCAAACGCGAATTCGCCCGGCAGTCGCCGCATTGGGCGACGAGCCCCGTCCTGATGGTTTTGCGAAGCTAAAAGGCTCGGAAGACTTTTATCGCGTTCGGGTCGGCGATTATCGAGTCGTCTACCACGTCGACGACGACCAAATCACGGTGACCGTGACTCGGATCAAACACCGCCGGGATGTCTACCGGCCTTGACTCGGATTTTCTTCTTAACCACGGATCGATAAAATCGATCTGACACCGATTTTCCTTCGAAACGACAATGGCCGGCATGAAACCGGCCATTGTCTTTGATCGGATGGTTAACGAATTACCCGCGCCGGATGGGCCGGAGCGGGAAACTTAGCGGAGATCACTTGCGGCGGATCATAGGACCCGACGGGTGGGCCGCAACTTTGACGTGCACGTTGCTCGAACCCGTAAGGTGCCGATTGTAGATGGGAAGAGGCTGGCCAGTTCCCGTGCCCGGTCTGCGGTGTGTGACCGGGGTGTGAACGCCGCTATGCGGGGCACCAACGGGGTTTCCACCCTGTCCATTGTTACCGACGTTGGCTGTTCCCACCACGGTTTGCGGTGCGAACACCTTGTTGTGATAGGCGTCGAGCATGGCGACGAAATCGCCACCCACGATGCCATTGCCCGATGGGAATCCACCAGTGAACTCGCCGTCAAGCAAGTTACCAGCGATGTCCTGGACACCCGACGCTCCCTTGGAGGTGCTGCGGATGGTAAACGTGTAGAACCCACCCTTCAAAATCGCTCCACCGTTAAACCCGATGATGATCGACTCCGGATCGGTCGGATTCACCTGTGCGGGGGCCACAATGTGCGTCACCAAGAACTGGTTGGCACGGGTGTGTGGCTTGGTCAACGAGTAGTTCGACGAGTCGAGCAAGGTGGACTGGTTCAAGCCGGAACGCTCGTCCTGGATCGTGGCGTCCACTTCACCGTTGAGGCGGTCGAAGGAAAGATTAGTAACCCTCGGTCCGACAGTGTCGATGACGAGCGGACCCTGATTGACGTTCGGCAGGAACGTTACCTGGGTGCCCGGTGTGGTGTTACCGGTCGTGGTCATACCGAACTGATCGGTCGCTGAACCACTGATGGTGTAGCTGCCGTCCGCCAGCAAGGTCGAGGTGATGGTCCACGAGCCGTCGCCGCCGGCTTTCGTCTGGCCGACTTGAACGGCGGGGCCGCCCGCGGTCGGCGTGGCGAAGAGAACGACGTTCGAGTACGGCTCGGAGGTGCCGTGGAAGACCGGATGGTTGACGTTGGTGATCGCGTCGGTGTTCGACTGACCACTGTCGCTGGCGGTGTCGAGAACGCCGGTCAGCGTGATCGCCGTATCGGCCACGTTCGCCGTGTTGTTGATCGTGAGCTTCGATCCACCGACGTCGTCGACAAAAATGGTGATCTTAAAGATTCCCGTGCCGCCGTTGACGATCGCGTCGGCATAGGTGTGGCTTCCGCCGACACTGAAAGCCGTGCCCGCGCCGCCAGCCTGGCTGACGGTGCCGATCGTGGCGGGGGTGCCGTCGCCCCAGTAGATCACGGCCCGGAAGTCGTCAACCGTGGCTCCGGGATTGACGTCGGTGAAAGTGCCGACGGCACCGGCGAAGATCGGGGCCCCGAAGACTGGGACCGGGAAGATCGGCGATTCAGTCGTGCTGATCGCAGTCTGAGCGGGAGCCGCCAGCGTCGCGTCGGCGACATCGGCCTCGGAATGGGCGATCGTCGTGCTACCACCGGTGTCGGTGGCCGTCACCGTGACCTTGTAGGACCCCTCTTCAGCATAGGTGTGCGAGCCGAAAACGCTGAACACCACGCCGTTGGGCGAGCCGCTGGAGGTGATGGTCACCGCCGGAGTGCTCGTCAGAGTGGAAGTCGAGCCATCTCCCCATGCGATCGAGATCGAACCGGCACCGGCATTGAAGTCGGCGACCGTCGCACCGGGGTTCGAGTCGGTGAAGGTGGCGATGAGCTGAGATGTGAAGGCAACCCCTTCGACGCCCTGTACCGACCCGCCTTGCGAGGCGAGGGCGGCATCGACCACGGTGATATTGAGGGGCAAGACGGTAGCGGCCGCCCCGGCGTTATCAACGTCGGTGATCGTCACGGCCGGGATGCCCGTGATCGAGTTCTCGTCGGC
>JAYVYS010000274.1:0-8858 GCA_043784005.1 Isosphaeraceae bacterium | reverse complement strand
CGGACGAGCAGCCCCTTGGCGTTCAGAGGACCCGTAACGCGGCCGTAAGCGTGGAACCAATCTCGACGCTCCGAGCCGGGAAGCGACCCGATGAGCTGGCGAAGCTCCTGAGTCAAAGTCAGCTCGGAGAGGCTCACTTCGTAGTCGATCTTGACTCGACCCGGCTCTAGGCTGACCTGGATCGAACGATCGACGCGGGCGTTCGGGATGTCGTGACCCAAGGCCTCCATTGGCCCAAGATGATTGGTCGCAGCCCAGAATGCGACGATCGGAATGATCGGGTACAGTCGTTTCGCCCGAGCGGTGGAACCGAATGCAAAAGGGCGGCGCGTGGCCAAATGATCAATAATATTTCTGAAGCGCCCGCGTGACCACATAGATGACCAGGTTCTTGCTGACAGGCTTGGCCAGTACACAAAATGCCTGGGCGGAGAGGGCCTTACGGAGCAGATTGTCGTCGCTGTCGGCCGTAATCAGGATCATGGGAATCACCCCCTTGATCTGGCGGACGATGTTGATCGTTTCCAGCCCCGTGAGTTTGGGCAGGTGCATATCCATCAAAGCCAGATGGACATCCTGACCTCTGACGATATCGATCGCTTCCTCGCCACTCTCGGCCAGCAAGGTATTAAAGCCTTGGGGCTCGAAGATCTCGCGAAGAGTCTCCCGAGCGACAGGATCGTCGTCGGTCACCAATATTGAGGGGCGAACCAAGGTCATAACGACCGGTCTCGCTCAACAGAGAAAAACTCGTTCTAACATCAACCTCGTAATTTAATGATACAGCAATCATTGGGCCAAGGTCGAAACCTCGGCTCGGCTTTCAGAACGATATCGCGCCAAACCGATATCAGTTGGCACTTTATAATTGTGAGTCGTGTTTTCTCCGGGGAGTTGGGACGGGTTTTGGTTTACCTTAGATCGCCACTTTGGCAGGCGGCCTGTCAGCGAGTTCGGGAGTCTTTGTCACCGCCGGCAAGGCGGGAGAACAACCCTTTCGGGGGTCCCCAGCGTGCGTCTGGGTCAAACGCCTCAACCTGAGCGAGGTCTGGGAGGTTGAAGACGGGGTCGCGAAACGCGTAACGTTCGAGCAGTTCGCCGTTACCGTCAGTTTCTTGAACGAGCGCGGGGAGGTGTGTATCAGGGTCGATATAGACGACCCAAGTCTCGTTCGCGGGTGTGTTGCGGATAATCTTGTGGCAGGGCTTGACGAATCCGTCTGGTATCTCGAGACCGTCGTAACGCACTGTGCCGCCGGTAGGATCTCCCGCTGCCTGACCTCGGACTGCCGTTTCCATGCCCAAAATGATCGTGTCGTAGCCCGCTTCGGAGATCGGGTGGCGGCTGTTTCGGGTGGCCATCGGGCTATCAGGGTCGAGCGAAATGCGAGGCAAGAGCGGGTTGCCCATACGTACGTGCATCTTGCCGCCGATTTGGTCGGACGCATAAAGGACTTCCCGTCCTTTATTGAGACCTTCGAGCCACTCGATCCGCACCGCCTTGGGTGATTGCCTGATGCTGAGCAATACGTCCTCGACGGGGTTTAATCTCCCCGCGACTCGCTCTTGGTGCGTCATGTTCACGCGATAAGATGCGAGTTTCATAAGTGTCGACCGACTCTCCGCGAGGATGTTGATCAACGCAGGCTGAGCTGGCGAAGCGGAGGCCTGGCTAACGGTTGCATTCGACTCGGACGGAGGTACGCGGCGGAATGTCATTGGCTCACTGGTGGAGGCCAGCTGCTCCACACGTGCCGGCGAACGCGGTTCGGACCCGGGTTCCGAGAGCTTGCCATCGTTCCAGGCCGGCAAGGTCACTGGGGACTCAAGCGCCACCATCGGCGCGTCTCGAGGTGTAATACGACCGATCGGCTCGACGTCAGGCACCAGCTCCGGATCCAGCGTCGCCTTGGCCCGAGGCCTCTGCTGGGCCAGGAGGCGCGCATTCGAATCGCGGGGCTTTTTGACGAGTTCCGCGTAGAGGTCGCCACTTCCGGACCCATGCTCGCGGGACTTCTCGTTCGAGGCGGTGTAAGTGCCAAAAGCCGGCTTATCGGTCTTTCGAAACGAACCGAGCTGAGCGCAGCCGGTTTCGCCAATGGAAGATACGAGCACAATCAGCATCCAGGCTGATCGGACTGGGAATGTCCGGGCGGAATCCGTCGCCGCAACCATGGAAAAGAACTCCCCTTCAATGGGGCCGTTTCCGACGGCGCTTTCCTACTCACGCCGAAGTCGGGGCCGTCATGGCGTTGATGAAACCGACCGGAATTGTCCACGGTCAGTTGGAAGCCGCATCACAACGAGCCGTCGCTGTCCGATCCAGCCGAGCCAAATTGCAGGCTTTGAATACCACATCATGTGGACAACGGCAAGACAAGCCTTGCGGGAAAGCCCGCGTCACTCCCGGGACTGGTTCGAGCGGGACTCTCGGGTCGTCCTGGTCAGTCGACTCGATCGTGGTGTTCGATCCTCGAGAGCTGGAACGAGTCGATCGCGCTCAGGTCAGCCATGAGATGAGGCTGCTTATATTGTTCGACGGTTCCGCCGCTCTTGGCCAGACGCCGACGCTGAAATTGGACCCAGGACCCCGGGACGATTCGCCTTGCGCGGGTCGGGCCAAGTCGGAGGGTTGCGCGGCGGTTTTCGTATTCGACGTTGGCGTTTTGAAGACACGCCTCCACTTCGTCCCCCAGTAGGTTGAGAGCCGGCCCTTCCTGAACTTCGGTTTCTTCCACCAGGAGCGTGTATGAGGGTGGTTCCCCCCAGGTTGGAAGCAGGAGGTAAGAGCCGAGCGAAACGCCAAGTCGCGTTTGCGCCTCATTCACAGCGGCGACAACCTGAAACTCCGAGAGCTTCTCGCCGGTCAGACTCGAAAAATGAGATCCCTTGTTCAAGAATTCGAGCAAGGGGGCACGCCCTTGGAAACCAACGCAGCGGACCAGGTCGTGAATTTGATATCGATAGAGACCGCCCGCGGTAGTGAGCAAGATAAAGTAGTTGCGGCCTTGGAGGAGTTCACAGCCTTCGACTGTCTCAGGGTTTTCGAGGTCGGCGTATTCTTCGGGGATGAATTCGAAGTAATGGTGGCGGATGTCAAGGATGCCCGCCGCCGTCCCGTCTTCGACAGGGATGGTCATCCGGCCCTCGGACGCGATCAGTCCGACGTCTCGAATCGCGCGATCACCGAAAATATCGGGATATCCGCGGAGATAGTTCCCCATCGTCCCGCCCGTCCAGTTGGCCATGAAACCGAGGTTCGGCCAGTAATCCTTGGGCAGCAGATGGCCGGTACGTCGCACGATCTCTTCGAGCCTTCGGGCAACCTTCTTTCGTTTCCAGCGGGTTCTTCGAGGAAGCTCGGCGCGGACGTCGGGCGGCAGGTCCCATTTGGCCGCGACGGTGCCGTCGGCGAAATCCCGGATCAATGTTTCTTTCTCACGATCCCCTAACCGGGCAATCGCGAGCATCGTGCTCGGATTCGCGGCGATCGTCGCGCCCAGATCACGATGGATGGAGTGTCTGAGGGCCACGTAATATTTGGACTCGATATCCTTGATGCGCGAACCCACGGCGGGCATGCAGTAGGTGAAACGGACGAGCCGATTCTGCATCTGGGCGGTCAGGCCGGTGATGGCGCCGCAGGGGATGCCCGACGGCGTCAGACTTTCGCGCCAATCGCTGGCGAGTTGAAGGATGGGCCGCAACCCCTTCCTCAAGCCATCGAAATGGGCGTCAAAGGCTTGGATTCCCCAGATCGTCCAGCCTTCGCGATAATCGGCGAGAGACTCGCTTGTGACGGGAATCGTTTTAGGCCGACTGGTGGTGCCGGACGTCATCGCGAACATCAAGACTTGCGTGCCGGGTCCAAAGAGAGCCCCGATATCGCCGCTTCGAACCTTCTCGATGTACGGCTCATGGCCTTCATAACCTCGAATGGGCACCTGGCGGCGAAAATCGGCGGGGCTGCGGATTTCGGAGAAATGGTGGTCTCGGCCAAACTGGCTGTCCGCATTGCGCGCGAGTCTGCCGAGGAGTAGCTGATGCTGAACCTCGTCCGCGCGCGCTGTTTGATCGAGAAATGCGCGGGCGAGCCTCCGCGCTTTATTTGCGAGTGGGAGGCCGACGAGCCTGCGGACTTGAGAAAGCATGAGTCCACGACCCCCCGTCGCGAGAATAGGAAAGGATGCCTCGTGGGAAATTCCGGCGATGCCGTCCTCGCGTTAAATCGACCGCAAGAGGCTGCCGACGGGAGTGATTTCCTTCTCAACCGCGACGGGTCACGCGAATCTCCACTCAACCCGCCACGGGTGCGGCAAGCTCCCTTTCGCCAGCCAAGAGCGGCGTGGGGGTGAGGGCGTCGTGGTCGACGTCGGCCTGGGCATTCATCGATCGTTCCGATTGTGACAGCTCGCGTCGAGGCGCGAACCGCCTGAGGAAATCCGTGACCTTCAGCGCGTAGGCCTCGGGTGCGATCTCGCGACAGCGATTATGCTTCGCCTTGGGTACCAGCCACATCTCCTTGGGGTTGCGGGCATTCTCGAACAAGCACCGCGCGATGTTTGTGCCGATGTAGGCGTCTTTCTCACCGTGAATCATCAACCAAGGCCTCGGTGAGAGCCGCGACACGGCGCGTTCGACATCAGGAAACCGACAATTGAGTCGACGCTCTGAACGAACCCTGGCAACCCGTGCGACCACCCGAAAAAACCAGGTGGGCATCGACTTCCAGAGATAGGGGTTGGAGACATAAATTTCAGCCCAGCGCATGATGTACGAAAGCATCGTCCCACGCGTCGGGAAGGCTCCGTCGGTGATCACGCCCCAGATGGTCGGGTCTCCTCCGGCGACAAGTAGGGCCGTGCTTCCGCCGCGACTGACTCCAAAGAGTCCGACACCCGCGGGATCGGCATCCTCGCGGGATTGAAGATAGGCCAGGGCGCTGCGGAGATCATTAATCTCATGGTTGGTCGCCCACTGGAGCGGCCGGTAATTCGATCCGGTCCCGCTCCCGCCGTGGTTCCGGAAGTCAAACGTGAAAACGTCGTAGCCAATCGCACGAAGTTTATTTGTATAGGGCTCGAAGCTCCAGCGATCGCCGAGATATTCGTGGCAAAACACGATCACGCCGACCCGCGCTCTCGACTGGGCCGGATAATAGGTCCCTGCGAGTGTGAGCCCGTCTTCCGTGTTGAAGTGGACATCCTCGCCGCCTGGCTCGGCATTGAGGCGGAGCGGGAGGAACATCGGACGCTCCTCGAAGATTCGGCCGATCACGGGCGCGTAGCGCAACGAGGCGTAGACCGTGAACCCCCCCAACATCAAAAGCGCCGATACGAGTGGCACCAAGACGATAGCCAGGACAATGATGGACACGTGGAAAAAGCTCCGTTGACGTCGCCTGACGCTGGCTCGGGGTGTCGATCGGGACGAGACCGGGAGGCGTGCGAGCCATCGCGGTCGAGGTTGGCGGGGGTTGGATTTGGGATCCAAGCTCCGAGGTTCATCATTTTGCTTTGAGAGGAAGGCTCAGCCGGCAAACCGGCGAAGGATCAAGGCGGTGTTCTGTCCGCCGAAGCCGAAGCTGTTCGAGAGAGTCGCGTCGACCACCTTCCGGCGGGCCACATGAGGAATGTAGTCAAGGTCGCATTCAGGATCGGGATTCTCAAGGTTCACGGTGGGGGGTAAGACCCCGTCTCGCATGGTCAGGAGGCAAACAATCGCCTCGACACTCCCCCCCGCCGCGATCAGGTGGCCCATCATACTCTTGGTGCTGGAGATCGGAACTCGATAGGCGGAGTCGCCGAACGTCCGTTTGATCGCAAGGGTTTCGACCGAGTCGTTGACGGACGTGCTGGTGCCGTGCGCGTTGATGTAGTCAATATCTTCCGGGTTGAGACGAGCGTCGGCAAGCGCCTCCCGCATGCAAGCGATCGCACCTCGCCCTTCATCATGGCTGTCGGTGATTCGGAAGGCGTCGGCCGTCGAGCCATATCCGCCCACTTCGCCGTGGATCGTCGCGCCTCGGGCTTTGGCGTGTTCGAGTTCCTCCAGGATGAGCATGCCGGCACCCTCGCCCAGGATAAATCCATCCCGTTCGCGGTCGAAGGGCCGGCTTGCACGAGTCGGTTCGTCGTTTCTGGTCGAGAGCGCTGTGAGCAGGTTAAAACCGGTGACCCCGAATGGGTGGATCATGCTGTGGGTTCCGCCTGATAACATCAGATCGGCATCTCCGCGACGGATCAATTCAAATGCCTCGCCGATCGCCTGGGAACTCGCCGCGCAGGCCGTCAAGCAATTCGCATTGGGTCCGCGTGCTCCGAAGAGGCTCGCGAGATGACCGGCCGGCGTTCCCGGTTCCTGTTCGGCTTCACGAATCGGATGAAGTGTTGTCAAACCGAGTCGCGTGAAAGCCGCGGTATCGACTTTGCCGTCACGAGAAGTCCGGCTCACAAGCTCCACGAATCTAGGAAAATCCTGCTGACCTTCGCCTGAGCCCAAGTATACACCAAAGCGGCTTCGATCAAGAGTTTTCGCATCTTTTAAGCCTGAACTGTCAAATGCCATTTGGGCGGCGGCGATCGCAAATTTGGTGTTGCGACAATACTCATCCCAACGCTCGGAGTCGGCAATGTAGTCAGCGAGGTTGAATGCCGCTACCTCGGCGGCGATTCTGGTGGGAAAGCTATCGGCGTCGAAGAGGGTGATCCGGCCGACTCCGCTCCGCCCTTCCTGCAACGACGACCAAGTGCTCTCCAGGTCGCGACCGACCGGAGTCACCATTCCCATACCTGTGATAACCACACGACGCATTGCAACGATCCTTTCGACGGGACGGTTTCGCGCTCTGCCCGCGCCGTGAACTCGGTCGAAGGTCAGGTGCTAGTGCGATTTCCCTGCACAACCAGCGCCGAGGCCTGGCCATGCCGCGTGAAATTTGTATTCACGAAAGAGAGATTATCAGTCTTGCGAGCCGCCCCAAGTACAAGGTCGAGGTTGAACTCGGGATCAGGCTCTTCGCAGTTCAGGACAGACGGGATGGCCCCTTGGTTTACTCCGAGAAGGCTACCGATCAGCTCCATGGCTCCGCAGCCGGAAACCGCGTTACCGAGGTAACCCTTGAGGGCCGTGACGGGCACGCTCGCGTTCTTTCCGAAAACGCGTCCGATCGCCCGCGCCTCGGCGAGGTCCGCCAACTGGCTCGCCGCCCCGTGGGCGTTCACATGACCCACTTCGTCGGGAGCGAGGCCGGAGTCTTTCAGGGCCGCCCGAAGGGCAATCTCCGTGCCGACGCCCTCGGGGTCGAGCCCGCCGCCGGGCGTCGCGTCGCAGCCTGAACCGAACCCGAGAATCTCGCCGTAGATCCGCGCTCCGCGTTGAAGAGCATGTTCGCGCTCTTCCAGGATTAGAATCCCCGCGCCCTCGCCGGGCACCCAGCCGTCGCGACGGACATCGAACGGCTTGCAGGCTTTCGAAGGCTCCCCGCTCCAATGCGACATCTGTTCGAGGAGGCTCATTCGTACGAGACTCAGGGGGTGAATCTTCGAATCCGCCCCACCGGAGACCATGACGTCGGCGCGACCTCGGGCGATGATCCTCGCAGCCTCGCCGATCGCGAGATTCGAGGCTCCCTCGGCCTCCGTGATCGTGTTGCTCGGCCCTTGGCAGTCGATCATGATCGAGATATGACAAGCGAGCATGTTCGGCAGATACTTGAGGAGCCAGATCGGGGTGATCATGGGAATCCCCTCTCGTCCCCAGGTCTTGTAGTTGAACGACCCGGTCGCGGCGGAAGCCAGGGCGATCGCGGGAGCGAGCTCGTCCAGTTCCGTGGAGATGAGGCCCGCTCCCAGGTCGACACCGAACCGCGTGGGGTCAACCCCTCCATCGACGAGCCCCGCGTCGGCCACGGCGAGCAGCGCGGCCGAAACGGCGAGCTGAATATCGCGCGCCATGTATTTCAGGCTCTTGGCGAGAACCTTGCGATATTTAGGGATCGCGTGACTCTTGGCGTCAAATCCTCTGACTTCTCCACCGACATTTGTCGGCAAACCTTCGACGGGGAACGAACGGATTGTGTCAACGCCGCCGCGCCTTTCCGAGAGCGCTGACCAGTAGGCGTTGCAGCCGATCCCGATCGGACTGACGATCCCCAGTCCGGTGATTACCACACGGCGTTCGGAGCGAAGCATGAGAGGGAGTAATTCTCCGCCGCGAAGGATTTAAAAGGGAGCTGAGTTATTTACCGCGCCCGACAATCTCTTCAGGGCAAATCGAGGTGTGAGACGAGCTCAATCAGTATTCAGTGGTCGCCCGGATCATATTCTTCGTCCGTCAGGGGCTACTCTCCGCCTTTGACTCCGGCATCCGACTGCGCCTCAACCGCAATCACGCGCGCCCGCTCTTGTGCCTTCGCAAGGTCGAGCACGCCAAGAAGCTGTTGCGTGAACACAAAGTTCTTGGGTCCGAAGATTTGATTCGCTCTGGAATTATCGAGGTGGGCGAAGACGATTTCCATCTCCGCCAGAAGTTCGCCTTCGAGGAAGACCTTACCATGAACAACCGCCCCCTCGCTGCGGAGGTCGGTGAGGGTCACTTCGTAGATGAGTTGGTCACCCGCGCAGGCCACTCCGAAGAATTCGGCCCTGGGGATTTTTGCGAGGACCACCTTTTCCGCAAACCCCCCTGCTTCCCCGACCAGAATCCCTCCCGTTTGCGCCACGCCCTCGATGATGAGCGAGGCGGGCATGACCGGATAACCCGGAAAGTGGTCGTGAAGATGCTCTTCCGCGAGTGTCAAGTTCTTGATGGCCCGAGCGAATTGGCCACTCCGGAACTCCAAGAACTTATCAATCCAGA
>JAYVYS010000273.1:0-2790 GCA_043784005.1 Isosphaeraceae bacterium | reverse complement strand
GGTTGCAATCGGGGTAGCCGGGGGTGTCGGCTAGCACGAAGCGCGGACCCCATAAGGTTTGCCCTTTTTTGAGCCAGGCCCCATAAATCACCACGTCGTCCGCCGAGCGTTCACCACTGCCGCGATACCAAGTGGTCAAGAGATCGCCGTTAGCCGTCTCGATGATACAGGAGGCATGGTTGTGAACCGGTTCCTCCGCGAAAATGGCGATGCTTTGGAAGTACGGCTCCGCGCCGATAGCGCTCGCGGAGGCACCGACCAATACGGCAATCGTAAGCCAGCCACGCATTGGCGCACCTTAAGGAGGAATGAGAGCCAGAGGGACCGGACCTGAATCAGAATGGGGCCGAGTGTAAGGCTCGATTGGGAGCCGAACAAGGGGCGGAAGCCCGTTCGCGGGCGAAGATTGAATCGAAAGGAGGCTACCACTCGCAATTGAAGTTAAACTGAAAGGGCGAACGATCGATATTTTGAGTCGAGGCCCGAACACTTTATCATCGAAAATCCGCTTGCAGGGTGTCGCACTGGACAAGTTTCGGTTCACGACGAACGAGCTCATGGCTGTCGTTGTGCTCGCGGCCCTCGACTTCGCGGCATTCCGTTATCCCTTGATCGGTAGGCCATTCATTGAAGTCTTGCTAGTGCTCGGCGGTCTTCCAACGGCTAACATCCTGGCGATCGGGTTGTTGCTTTTGTGCCGCGAGAGCTGGGCCAACGGCGTTCGTCGCCAGCGCCTGGTTGGATTCGAGGTGGTTGGCTGGGCGACGCTTCTGGTTTTCGCGGCGGTCGCGATCCATCACTCCGATGCCATTCAAGATTATGTACAGCTCGCGATCCGGAAGGCGGGCCTTTGGCGCATCGGCCGTGTTTTCGTGGCCGCCGCCGCCTTCCTCTCGATTCCTCAGCTTTTCATCGCGCTTCTCGGAGGTTGGCTCAGCACAAGAATGCGATGCATCGTACTCCCTTCGGCATCGAATGATGGATCGAAAGGTTTCAAGAATGGCTCATGATGGATTCCGGGGCGGTGGGTCGAAACGACCCATCGAGAAGTCCGACCAGGGTGCCACGGGTTGTACTCAACCCGTTTACTGGCCTATGCTTACGGCACACTGGGCGAGTACGACCCGTGGCACCCGACGGTTACCCTTTGGCCACCACCCTGCAATCCATCAAGAGCCTCAAGAATTTGTAAGAGAAGCGACCGCGCGATTCACCGTCGGGACGGCCCCCCGGTAGGCCCCGCACTACGGGCGTTCGATGACGTCGATGACGACGCACGCACGGGCAAGGACCCGGCACGGTCCACCGACGGCTTTTTATTCACCACGGCGGATTCAATCTTTAGCGCCGTCGACTTCATCGCGCGGGGCGGAGCTTCGAGTCGGGTATCCGACTCTTCCGCAAGGAATTCGCCGGGTTCCAGCGCGCCCGGAAATCCTAACCGGATGCCCACCGCCGGCTTCTTCTCGACCGCGAGCTTATTCAGAAACGGCTCGGTCCATCGCACGGTGTTCCCTTTGAGGCTGGCCGTCATGTAAACCCGTCCTCGATTCGACTTCGTCGCGGGACTATGAAACACCCCGATCACGCCCCCGCGCTCGGAATCCTCGATCGTGTTCCCCTCGATCACTCCCCCGAAGAAAGGCACGTGAGTCCATCCCCAGATATTTGGCGATTCGCTCGCATAAGCATAGATCTGGAATGCCTCGCCCGGCCCGATGATCTTGTTGTTGACCAGTCGTGTGCTGAAATGATTTCCCGAGAGCACGAATCCCGCCGCCTTGCTTCCACCACGCGCATCGATCGTATTTCCAATGAAGTGCTCATGGACGAATCCGGGTGTGATCGAAATCACGTCCGCGCCCTTGGGAAACGGCGTCTCGACCAGATAAACGCCAGGCTCGATCTTCTGAACGATTCGCCGCCAGCTTCCCGCCGCGGCCCCTCCGACCACCGAGACAACGTCGCCGATTCGGGGATGTTCACCGGGAACCTTCCCCACCTTGATCAACCTGCCATCAGCCGACACGGCGGCGGGTTTCCCTTCAAAGCGAACATGGTAAGACTCGGTGAGAATGATTTCGGGCTGATTGTCGTAGGGGATCGTATCGTCGTCTCGTGGGCCGATCCGCTCGATGATGTTGTTCTCGACGCGGTCGTAAGCACCTCGGACCGTGAAGACAAGGAACCTCCATGTCTTACCACTCGGGCCGATCGGTTTCGCCTTATTATTCAAGATCGAGACGTCGTGCGAGTCGTGGACCGCGAAAACGGCGGTGGCGGAAGTCCCCGGCATGGTCCCCCGATAGTCGTTCCCGTCGATCACCCAAGGCCCCTCGAAGAACTCACTCACACCGCCTCGGAGCGTGTTTCCGACGACGCGCCCGCTCGTCGCATTCACGAGACGAAAGAGCTTGGGAGCTTCTTCCCAGGGCTTGACCATCGCGGAAGGAGGCCCCGCGATGTCAAGCTTCTCGAACACAAGGTTGACTTTGGGCTCGTGCGGTCCGCTGTCGAGATTATCGGTCGTGCCGATCACGGCGGGGCTCCAGCTCACCTCATGCTTCCAGCGAATCGGGCCGGCGAAACGGATCGAGAAACCTTTGAGCGTGGTACCGCCGGAATGGATCTTGATGGCGGTCGTCCATGGGGGCTCCGCGGCTCCTTGCGCGAACGTCAGCACCGCGCCCGGCTCACCTGTGATCGTCACGGGCCGGTTCAATACCAACGGCTGCAAGAGCCGGTAGTCGCCCGCGCCGAGACGAACGGTTCCAAAGCGGTTCGCCAGGG
>JAYVYS010000272.1:0-7288 GCA_043784005.1 Isosphaeraceae bacterium | reverse complement strand
AATCCGCCGGGGTCTCCATGAACCAGAGATTTCCATCCGACCCGATCGCGACCGGCCCCGCCACGACGCCCGAGGGAAGCGAGATTTCGGCGATCGAGGTCGCCATCAAGGCCCGCGCTTCAAGCCCCTCGACGCGAGGTCGAGCGATTCGCTTCAACTTGAAACGCTGCGCGCGAGACGGAAGTTGGCCGATCATGGTGCGTTCCTCGCTCGGAGGGAGAGGTCAAGGCGTTCTGGAGTGTGATCCGGTATGGAACCAAACTCTCCTCACAGTGAGAATCGTCGTCCAGCCTCTTCGCCCGACATCCGGTTGCATGCATTCCTACCCGTGACGGACCACGCGGTCAAGTGCGGCTTCGGAGACAGTTTTTGACATTCACCACAGTTAGTGACATCGCAATCCTAGAGGGCGAGCATGCCGTGTCCCGATGAAGACCCCGACCCGCGCCGATTCCACCCCCGACGAGTCGTCCCGACATCACCGCCCGGAATCCCGGATCAGCCGTAAGTCAAATGGGGATATTATGTATGTACGGAGACGGATTCTCTTTTCGGATGGGATGTCGCGAAGACCGCTTCTTAGAATAGAATGATTCGATGATTGGCTTCACTTTGCTCGACTCGGCTCCGCAGACTTTCCGCACGCTCATGAAACGACCGCTTCTCGACGCAAATCCTGACGATCTGAAGGCGTGGTTGGTCGAAAACGACCGTAAGGGGTATCACGCGCGCCAGGTTTATCGCTGGATTTTTGAGCGCAGGGCGGAATCGTTCGACGTCATGTCCGACATTCCCAAGGCACTGCGCGAACAACTCGATGCCGAGTGGTCGGTTTTCTCGACCAAGTCCGTCCATCATCACGTCGCCCCCGACGGTACGGACAAGCTTTTGCTCGAATGCGCCGACGGGCGGAAGGTCGAATGCGTCTTGATGGCCGAGTCCGACCGTCGCACGGTCTGCGTCAGCACGCAAGTCGGCTGCGGGATGGGGTGTGTTTTCTGTGCGAGCGGATTGAAGGGGGTTGAGCGGAACCTCACCAAAGGCGAGATCGTCGAGCAGGTGATCCGTCTCCGGAACCTTTTGCCCGAAGACGAGCGACTGACAAACCTTGTGGTGATGGGGATGGGAGAAAGCCTCGCGAACCTTGATAACCTGGTCCCGGCGCTCGACTGGATTTGCTCGGACCAAGGGCTGGGGATGGGGCAGCGTAGGGTCACGATTTCCACGGTGGGACTGCCGGAGAAGATGCGGAAATTGGCCGAGATGGGTCGACATTACAGTTTAGCGGTTTCGTTGCACGCGCCGACCGAGCAACTTCGCAATGAGCTGGTTCCCGTGAACGAGAAGGTCGGGCTGGGGGCGGTGATGGAAGCCTCCGACGTTTACTTTCAGAAGTCGGGCCGGCAGGTTACTTTTGAGTACGTCATGCTTCGAGGGTTGAACGACCGGCCCGAAGACGCGAAGGCGCTGGCGAATTTGATGGAGTCGCGCAAGGCGCACGTCAACCTGATTCCTTATAACCCGGTGCCTGGTCTGACGTTCGAGCGGCCGACCGCGGAGTCGATCGATCATTTTGTGCGGATTCTCAAAGGGCGTCGCGTGAGCGTGAGCGTTCGCAAGACCAAAGGGCGAGAGATCGACGCGGCATGCGGGCAGCTTCGGCGGCGGTTTGAGGGAGAGATGGTGGAGGTTGGTGTGATTGAGAGATGAGGTAAGTCTTCCACATTCGAGCTGGGTGCCACGCGGTTCGGTATTCCGAACCCGTGCGGTGGAGCAGAGGCTTTCGGGGCACGGGGCGAGTACGACCCGTGGCACCCTTGATCGATCAGAGTTCCGTAGGACCAGGATTGGATTTACGCCGAAATGGTCCGCAAATCGCGGACCCTACGATGCCTAAATCGTCCGCAAATCGCGGACCCTTCGATGACGATCGGTTTCGGAGGAAATGTGTTGTGAGTATTGAGGCCCTGGAACAGCAGCTTGAAGCGAAAGACCCGGATGTTCGTTTGATGCTGCAAGTTCGCGACGATGTCCCCGGCGCGTTCGAGACGCTGGTGGGTCGCTATCAACATCGTTTGCATGGGGTTTTGGTGCATCTGGTCGGGAGGGTCGAGGAGGCCGAAGATCTCACTCAAGAGGTTTTTCTACGGATTTACCGGGCGCGAAAGGGGTATCGGCCGCGTTCAAAGTTTTCGACCTGGCTGTTCACCATCGCCAATAACCTCGCGATGAACCACCTGAGAGGGAAAGGCCGAAACCCGACGGTAAGGCTCGGTGGAGACGACTCGGGCTCGCAGTCGATGGGACTTCCGGGTAACCAGGCGGTCGGTCGTGAAGGCACCCCCTCCGCGCAATTGCGGAAAGTCGAGCTTTCTCAGGTGATTCAAGAGGCGCTCGGCGTTCTCGGCGAAGATCAGAAAATGGCGGTGCTCTTGAACAAGTTCGAAGAGATGAGCTACTCGGAAATCGCCGAGGTGATGGGGCGTTCCGAGGCCGCGGTGAAGTCTCTGCTGGCGAGAGCGAGAAACGCCCTTCGCGAGCAGCTTGAGCCCTACCTGCGAACAGGTCAGCGCGGAAGCGGTTTGGGATAGGATTGGACAGGATGCCACCGATCATGACGACGGAACCGCGAAAGCCTTCGTCACGTTGGTTGAGACCGCTACGCATCGTGTGGGACGCGGGGGTCGACTCGTTCGGGGCGCTGGTGGTTCCCAGAGAGTGCCCGATCTGCGAGATTTATAGCGAAAATAACCACTCTTCCGCCCCCTTTTGCCTAGATTGCCGGGCGGAATTGATCGACGCCGCAAGTATCACATGTTCACGTTGTGCGATGACAATGGGACCCTATGCGAGACGAGACGGGGGATGCGGCGAGTGCCGGGGACGTTCGCTCGGTTTTGACGCGGCGGTAGCTCTCGCGCCCTATCAAGGGCCGGTTCGCGAGCTTTGCCTGAAGCTCAAGCACGAACCCAACTCGTGGATGGCCCCGTGGATGGCCGACGTTCTGCTGGAGGCGCGTCCGGAGCTGCGCGAGCTGACGAGGGATGCTCTGGTCACCCCGGTGCCGCTGCACTGGTGGCGGCACTGGCAACGCGGATATAACCAGGCGGAAGAACTGAGCCGGGGGCTCGCCGAACGGCTCGACCTGTCTTTCGTGAACGCGTTGCGAAAGGTGGTTTCAACGGGCAAGCTCGCCGGACTGGGCAGGACCGAACGAGCCAAGCTTCTGCGAAACGCATTTGCCGTGCGGAAGACCTCTGCCCGAGTTCTGGAGGGCCGAACGGTCGTCCTGGTTGACGACGTCTTGACGACCGGAGCAACCTGCGGAGCGGCGGCGCGGGCGTTGAAGCGCGCGGGGGCGAAGCGGGTGATTGCCGTGGTGATTGCTCGGGCCGAGTGGAAGGGGAATTGAAGGACGGCGGAGCGCCGAGATTTGATATGGGCGAAGCTGATGGTTAACCACCTGAAGATCGGGACGCGGGGCAGTCCGCTTGCCCTCTGGCAGGCGAACTGGGTTGCCGAGCGTTTGCGGTTGCTCCACCCCGGGCTGGAGGTTTCGCTTGTCGAAATCAAGACCCACGGCGATCGTGATCGGAACACGCCGCTGGCACAACTCGGCGGCCTCGGGCTGTTCACCAAAGAGATTCAACGCGCGCTGATAGAAGGTGATGTCGATCTGGCGGTGCATAGTCTCAAAGACCTACCCACACAGGGGCCGGCCGGCCTGACGTTGGGGGCGATTCCCGAGCGTGAAGACCTTGCCGATGCCCTGATCGCGCCGATCCACAAGACCCTCGACGCCTTGCCCGAAGGAGCGACGGTTGGCACGGGGTCGCTCCGGCGTCGGGCACAGTTGCTCCATCTAAGGCCCGGTCTGAAAGTGGTGGGCGTGCGAGGGAACGTGGAGACCCGGCTGAACCAGGCGATCGACGGCAAGCTCGACGCCGTGGTGCTGGCCGAGGCGGGGCTGCGCCGGCTCGGCCTGGAAGGAACGGTCACGGAGCGGCTCGGTCCGCCGCGCTTCTTGCCGGCGGTCGGTCAAGGAGCCCTCGGGATCGAGTGCCGGACCGACGACCCGACGACGCTCGCCTTGCTCGGACCGCTCAATGACCCGCCGACGCGCCGAGCCGTGATTGCGGAACGTCGGGCTTTGGCGGAGCTTGAAGGGGGCTGCATGATCCCGCTGGGAGCCTGGGGTCGAGACGCTTCAGATGGCACGCTGGCGCTTGATGTGGCCGTATTCGACCCGGATGGGAAAGAGCGGGCGTTCGCCTCGCGGACCGGCCCTCGCGATGACCCTCAAGAATTGGGCCGACGTGTCGCGGTCGACCTTCGCGAGCGTGGTGCTGAACGCCTGTTGCGGCGACAAGAACCCGTGTCCGACACGTTCGGATCGACCGGCAAGGACGGACCTGACTCGCTTTGAAATCCCGACAGTCGCCTACCAGCCGTTCCGATAATCACGTTGGGGGAATCGACGGGCTCGCCAACCTTTGGCGGACGCCGGCCCCCGAAATGTTATCGGTGATAAAGGACCGACCGGAGCGGCTCTGCGTGCGTCAAGACAACCTCTTCAAAATCGCGACTTCGTCGCAACCCATTTCGCCTCGTCCGGCGACCATGTCTCGCGTTTACGCGATGGCATGGCCCACGGCCTTGACGGTGTTGGTGGCGACGACGACCCTGGCCGTGGCCTATTACGGCTCGGTCTGGCTCGCCCCCGCGTATCTCGTTCTCATGGCCCTGATTCTTGGCGTTCCCGGGAGCAGGCGCGATCAAGCGTCGGCATCGGAAAACGCGAGGAGGCAGTCCGCCGAGACGGCTCCGCGGGATGCGGCGAATGAAGAGAATATGTCGACGATTACCACGGAGCTCCCGTCGTCTTCGGAATCTTTTCCGCGGGCCTCGAATCAAACCGAGACCGTTGTGGTGAAGACGTCGAAGAAAGGTCGCTCGCGTTCCAGGAAACCCAAGGTGACCGTCGCCGCTTTGGCGGAGTCGGAGATCGTTGCGGAAACTTCAGGAACCGCGGTGGCTTGGGTCCGGGTCGGCCCCGGGAAATTCGTCCGGGCCGATGCCGCGCCGAACATTCTGGATGCTGATGCCGCGCCGGTGTTTCTTGATACGTTATCGACGACCGTGACCGAGCCCGAACCGGCCACCGCGCCGGACGCGGGGGATGTTGGTTCCGAAACGGAAGGTCAAGGGTTTAATCAAGGTGTATTGGAAGAGAATCTGACGCGAAATCTCGCGGAAAGCCACGCTCCGGAAGCCCTCGACGAACCTTTCACCGAGGATAACGGTATCGCACCGGATGCCTTTGTGGAAGCCGTCATGGAGTTTCCGGAAAGCGTGATTCCACCGCGTGACGAGGCGTCTGATCCGGTTCCGACGACCGAGATCGAGCCCTTTGCCGACGCCGTTACCGAACCCGGCCCCGACGTCCCGCCCGAGCCCTTGGGATCGTGCTTGCCTTTGTCAACATGCGTTGATGAGAATGCGCCGGGCGACGTCGACCACCCCGAGGACCGTGGTCGTTCGAGGTCTGTAAAGAACCCGGCGGCTTTCCGTTGGGGAATGTCTCTGGGCCGGATACCGGTCCTCGCGACGACGGCGGGCGCACCTCGCGCTTTGCCGGGGAATGTCCGGTCGATTCAACCTTCGCGCATCCGAGCCGGCTCAGGCCGATCGCCGCGCGGAGGTCGAGGATCGGGCCGTTCCCACCCGATCGGCCGAACCCATCCACCGCGATCACCCCCATGCCGCATGGTGGGGGACGTAGGGTGGGCATCGCCCACCACATCGTAAATATCGACATATCAAATGAGAATGGTGGGCCGTGCCCACCCTACGACTTTGCTTCAAAACGAGTCGAGAGTCAAATCGCCATTTGACGTGCTCGTATGTCGCTTGCCGAGCGGCGGATCAAGCTTGTCGTCGTCTCCATCGGGACCGACGCTGTAGAGCTGATAACCGCCTTCGACCAATCGATAAACAAACGGCCGATGCGTCGGGCTATAAGGGTCGTTCGGGAGCGCGGGGGTGATGGCGTCAAGGGTGGCGGGATAGGTGCCGTGCTCCTTGAAAGCGAGCTTCACGGCGAGGTCGGCAAGCAACAATCGAAGCGAGGTGTTTGTTTGAGTATCTTGCAGTTCGAGCTGCGACTTGAGCTGGGCCTTGACCGTGATCAGATAGCCATTGACGGTTAACACGGCCGACTTCCACACTCCCATGTCGCGCATATTTTGATCGATGAATGCGTACTCACGACCGATGACGTTCTTGATAGGCTCGCGCCCTCGGTCGAGTGCCGCCAGGGTCGTCGTTAGCGCTCGAAGCTGATCCGCATCGAGCTCGATGCGCAGATCTCGCAGACCGGCCAGCCCGAGATATCGAGGGGCGAGACTTGCGGAGTAGAGAATCATCGGTACTTTGCGGCTCATCGCGTCGCCGAGCCGAATGAGGTCGACAAAGCCGCGAACGGCGTCCCCGATCCGACCTTCGCGGCGGGAGAGAAGGGCCTCGGCATACATCATCCGTGCCGCGCCTGTTCGGATCGGGGCCTGTTCGTCAAGGCGGCGAATCAATTCGTTGATATCATAGACGACCGGCACTTGAAACGGCATGTCGATGCCTTTGTGAATCAGGGCGAGCGATTCCTTGTGGGCCTCGACCGTCGCGAGAATGGTCGGGGTGTCGAGGAGATCAAAATCCGGCAGCTTTCCCTTGAACTGAGCCAAAATCTCCTCGCCCCCCTTCAACACATCATCAAAGCCGTTGGGACTGGGAAGCGGCGGGGAAGCGATCGAATCGGCGGGGGATGATCGAAGCCAGAGCACGAAGAAGCCGATCCAGAGCACAACCAGCGAAAGCCCCAGCGCGGTCAATGCCCTTCGCAAACAGCCCCAGCGTTTCGGGGAGTGATTCGTCAAGGAACAGCTCCTTCGATGCGTCGAGAATGGTCCGCCGCGGGGTTCCGAAACGCGCGGCCGACGACACGATCATAGGCCCGGCTGGAATGAGCCCAGAGCACGATCGCCGCGAGCGCGTAGAGGACCTGACCGGTCAGATTGATGACGATAATCTCAAATCCGATAGAGGAGGAACTGTCACCGATCCGAATCGATTCTCCACGAGCGAGAGCGTGAACATCAGCGTAGGAAATGAGTCCCGAAAACTCCAGAAAGGGGATCGTCAAGATCATCATCCAGGGCGACTCGCCACGAGGCCGCTTATCGCTCAAGGCATAATACGACGCCACGATGATAGGGACGGCGATGTTGACCAA
>JAYVYS010000271.1:0-9411 GCA_043784005.1 Isosphaeraceae bacterium | reverse complement strand
AAACCATCAAGGTCGCGGGACGGCCCGATTTGACCGGGCGTTGATCGCGCGGAATGATTCAGGGCAGGAAGGTCCAGGCGCATTGTCGCGACAGAACGGCAGCCCACCTTCTCGGATCGCGGACCGGAGGTTTCCGGACCGACTTAGGACTGGCACCCATGATGAATCTACACAAGCACCAAGCCGTGACGGCGGGATTTCGCCTCGCTCTCGCGCTGACAATTACCTCGTCGGCCGCGTCGTCCGTTCGAGCCCAAGCGTTCCCGACATTTCCCGGCGGTCCACCGATCGAAGCAATCGGCGAGATTGGAGCACCGGGTCTTCCACAAAACGCTTCTGAATACTCAACCGTTTCTGAGATTCACTTCAAGTACGCCACTCAGATTCCTTCCCCGGGCGACCGCAGTTTGGCGCTCTCTCGAATCGCAAGCACCGCGACCTTCAGCAATCAGCTCGACATGGCGGAAAAATCAGTGACCGCGGCGGCGTCCGCTGCGCTCTTGATTCCTCAGGGGCTGGTACGCGATCAACGTCTCGTTTCAACCGTTGCCGCCTTGCTGGAGCTTGCGGAGGCTCGCATTCGCGATGGCGTCGATAGCGCAACCCCGATCGAAAGCGCCGAAAATACGGTCCCGCTTCCCAAGTTGGACCGCACCAAGTTGATTCGGACAGCCAATGAGGACTGGAAGCTCGCAGCCGACCTCGCCCGAAAGATCGCCAATCCAACCTATCGCAATGAGATGATGTATCGCGTCTCCGATGGCATGGGCGTCGGCAGTTTAACCATCGTCAACGACTTCCCAAGGGTGGACGAGTCCGCGACGGATAAGCCACACCCCGGCTTCAATGTTTCCTATGGGGGGCTCCCTGATCAAATCCTGCGGGAAGCCGCGACCCTGGCGAGCGCCATCGAACGCCCGGTCTGGCATGATCGTGCTTTGGTGTCGATCGCGGCCACCGCCGCTCAGTCGCGACAGTTCTCTCGCGCCTTGGAGATTGCCCGGATGATCCCTCAGCCTGAAGTGCGGACCGACGCTTTGCTGAAAGTGGCCGAAAACCAGGCGAGGAAAAATGATCCTCAGGGAGCGACGGCGACCTATAAGGAAGCCGCGTTGGGCGTCGCGTCGATCCCGCTCGACGATCCGAGAGCTGTCCTCGCCGGGGTCTTGATCGACAACCTGATCAGCGTCGGCCGATTCGACGATGCGCGGGCGTCGGTGGTTCTTTACCCCGACCAGGCCCGCAAGATGATCGCTCTCGGCGCTATCGCGGAATCCATGGGCAGGCGCGGCTCCGCACAAGCCGCGCTGGCGTGGATCAATCAGGAGGTTCCGACGGATTACCGGTCCCAGCTCTTCCGAAGGGTCAGCAATGGTGTGGTCTCCGCGATCGTCAATAATCGCACGAATCGCGAGCCCGGGAAGTAACCCGATCGTCGCGGTTTTCGCTACGTTTACCGCGACGCGAAGAACGAGCCATAACGTTCCTTCGCGGCGCGGATTCCGGCGTGAACCGAGTGGTGGTCAAACCCGAGAACGAACATCCGGCATCCCCAGCCTCGCATCCGTTCGGCGTATTCGCCGCCTCTGGGTACGATCCCCCAAGGCTTGCCGGCATCGGCGCAGGCCGTCGCGATTTTCTCGATCGCATCAAGGCATTTCGGATTCTCAAAGTCTCCAGGCACCCCCATGACCTGGCTGATGTCGGCGGGTCCGACGAACAACAGGTCGACGTCGGGGACCGTGGCAATCTCCGCCACCGAGGCGATCGCGCTCGCCGTCTCGATCTGGATGCCGACGAAGGTTTCGGCGTTGGCGGTATTGACGTATTCGGCCAGCGGGGTCAAACCAAACCGACCGTCGCGATTACCGCCGTTCATCCCCCGTTCACCTCGCGGCCAGAACTTGGCCCACCGCACGGCTTGTTCGGCATCGTCCGGCGTCTTAACCATGCTGACCATGACCCCTCCGGCCCCGGCTTCGAGCACGCGCATGATCGACGCGTAGTCGGTCGCCGGCATCCGCACGAAATGGTCCATGCCGTAGGCGCGAGCGGCCATCGTGGCGATCTCGATGTCTTTCATTCCCAGGCCGGCATGCTCGGCATCGATCCAGAGCGCGTCGAACTCTCCGTGCTCACCCACGATCTCGATGAGCTTCGGGCTCATGAGTTGACCGACTCCAAACATCCGAACGATCTTCCCCTCGCTCAGCAACGTCTTTATTCTGGGCATGCGAAACTCCGCTCCGTGGCCGTGTACGACGGTGATCCGTGACATCTCGTTGAACGTAACTCGCCGATCGGTCATAACAAAGAGTTCGGCGAGGGGGAAGAAGGGAACGGTCGCGCTCTAGGTTGTGAAGGGCGGGACGAAGGTTGCAGGAGTTGGAAGGTGATTTGTGGATGAGGATCGGCCAGAACCGATGACGACGCGGAAACCTCGCGTTCGCCTTGGCCCGTTGGCGGGAAGGCTAGCGATCGCCGTTTTCCTCGCTCGAGAGTTTTACGTTCTGAACGTCGTTAGTCAAATGGTTCCCCCTCGACATCGCTTCTGGGTCTTTCTGTTCCATCCCCAAGCCACACCAAGGTCGGTTTGGTACGCATTCCTGATCGCCTTCGTCGGCGCGATTTTTGGCGAATCACTCTCGTTGATACTCCTTAGACCGATCCTTCGCGCCTGGCTCTCACCCCGCGTCGACGAATCCGTCGGGCTCTTCAGGCTCGCGGCCAACGAGTGGGTCGTCGAGCAGACTTCGGCCCGTCGTCGATTGCGGGCTTGGGTCTGGGAACGCGGTACACTCGTACGGACCAACCAGCGAATCTGGTACTTTCCCGAGGCATGGGACGTCGAGCCCTGGTGGCTCTCTCTCGATCAGGTCGAGATCGCAAGTCGCGAACCCGCGCCGAGACTCGTTTTCGGACTGATTGAAGGCGTCCCCGACCGTCTTTGTATTCTCATTCCCGACGGCGAAGAAGTGACCTTCGCGGTCCGAGACCCCGGCAACGTGTTGACCTGGTTCCGACCGGAACTCGTGACGTCGGGGCCATGTCAACCGTCGGACGCCACCTAATGATTGTTCGACGACTCTCTCCTTGAGGCCTCCTCATGTCCGCCCCTTATACGGTTGTGATCGCGGATTTTCTTGAAGACGCTGACGTCGAGACGCCCATCCTCGCGGAGATTGCCGATATCGTGGTCGCGAGGGCGACGAACGAAGCGTCGCTGGTGCAATTTATGCCCGGTGCCGATGCCTTATTGCTTTTCCACGACATCGAACGCATCGGCGAAGCGACCTTTCAGGCCGGGCCGCGATGTCGGGGCGTGGTTCGCGCGGGAGTCGGTTACAACAACGTGGATCTCGCCGCGGCCGACCGTGCCGGGGTCACGGTCTGCAACGTGCCTGACTACGGCACCGAGGAAGTGGCCGATCACGCGATCATGTTTCTCCTTGCAATGACCCGTCGACTGATCCCCTGTCACGAAGCAATCCGCGAGGGCACCTGGCATTATGACACGGCACTTGGGACTCCCCGGCTTCGAGGAAAGACCTTCGGCGTCATCGGTTGCGGTCGGATCGGGACCGCCACGGCGTTGCGAGCGAAAGCCTTTGGGCTCGAAGTCGTTTTCTATGACCCCCACTTGCCGCAAGGGGTTGACAAGGCCCTGGGGATTCGTCGGGTCCAGCGGCTCGATGATTTGCTCTTTCAAAGCGATTTCGTGAGCTTGCATTGCTACCTCGACGCCACGACGCGGCATCTTATCAACGCCGAGTCGATCGCCCGGATGCGTCCGGGTGTCTATTTGATCAACACGGCGAGAGGCCCGGTCGTCGAAGAAAAAGCGCTCTTGGACGCACTCGATTCGGGTCAGATTTCCGGCGCCGCGCTGGACGTCCTCGAGCATGAACCGCTCGCCGACGAACGGCTGAGAGGTCATCCGAAGATCCTGTTCACGCCCCATTCGGCGTTTTATAGCGTCGAAGGATTTGTGGAGTTGAGGAGCAAGGCGGCGGCGGAGGTCCGGCGGATCTTGGTGGGTGAAACGCCCTGGAATCGAGTGAACAACCCTGGATCACGGCGGGTCGTTGCCCGATAGTTTTTTTGCAATAATCGAGTTGTTCAAGAGCTTCGACGGTTATCCACCGGAACTCATCTCCGCTTCGAATAAGACGACGATAAATTTCGCTCTTTTTCTTCAGAAGAAGAAGCCAGACCCGGGAGAGAGAGAAACAGGTCGCGACATGCCGAACCGGGGATGGGTTCCGTGGCGTCCGGGCGATTGACAGACCGGACGTTCGTTAATGGTGTTGTGATGGTCCCAGAGATCGATCGACTTTAGAATGAGTTCTCTGTTTCTCCGTTTTTTCTGCAATCCCATTACTGACTTTCCACACATTTACGATCATGGAACCACAGAGGCAGAGGTCGAATGGGTCTTGCAACGTCCGTACGAAGATGGCCCTTCGAGGAATGATTCTCGACAGGCGATCGGTCAGACGGACGACGGTCGTTTTCTACGAGTAATCTACGTGCCCGATCCGACCGGTGACGGCGTTTTCGTTGTGACCGCTTATGAGATCTCGGGAAAGCCTCTCAAGGCCTATCGCCGACGACGGAAGAAGCGAAGGTGATGAGCAAGCAACAATTTCCTCCTGGTTGGGACAACCAAAGAGTCCAGCGATTGCTGGCGGAATTAGAATCCCGCACCGAAGACGAGTGGGTCGCCGCCGACGAGGAGGCGGCATCCACTAACGACGATCAGAGTTTGGTTGCGGTGCCGACCGCCTTGCTTCCAGAAGTGAGGCGGTTACTGGCCGATTACAAGACAACCCCTCGCGGATCTTGATCGTTCAACTTAGATGACTGGAGTTCTGGAAAGAAACGCGAGCGATTTTTAGCCTTTCGCGGCTCACAAAATTATTTTCGCAGTTCGCGCGAACATCTTTCAGGGATATTCTGTCTAAGGAGGGACACTCGGAAAGGGCGAGAGTTCGCTCCCTACCGGTTCCTCGGGCATGTTGCCAGCGGAGTACGAAAAACGGGAGCCTTTGATCGGGACCCGCGATTCGTAATGTTCTTCGGGAGAGGATGTTGTTCAGTCCTCATCCTGTTGGAATCGATCTCGCGACGGCTGGCTCAAGATCGAGCTTGCCAATGGCAAACGGGAACTTCACTCGTTTACTTGACGTCGCCGCACTTCATCATTCCCGCCGATTGTGGCGGATGTGAGGGTCTTGCCATGTTCAACCGCTCGAACCGGATGCTGTCGGCCAACCTTAACCGGCTGAACCTCGGAACGCGGTCGCTCGTTCTCCTCGAGAACGTGAACACTGGCAAATCGACCCTGCGCATCCATCACGATCATGATTTCGCGATGCGTGCCAGGATGCTTGCGAGTTCCGATCCGGCGATTCGACCGCCGTCATCTAGGATCAGAATTCCGGGCATTTTGGGCTCAACCTGGGTCGTGACGTGGCCCGTTGTGGCACTCGTCGTACGACCACCGGCTTCGGAATCGGTTACCTCATGGGCATATCCTTGTGCGGAATATGCCCAATCGCTCCTGACCCTGACGCAGTCTCAAGTGGGCGGCGTCAAACTGAAACATAAGTCTCTAAAGGACTTGCGTTTCGGAAAGGGCAGTAGCGTCGGGGTTGCTCGGGATCGAGCGAGCCGGCAAGCCGCCGCTGCGGCCATTATGGCTGCCGCCGCGGGAGGATGAGCGCTGAACCTCCGGCTCACACACGCTAAATCGTTCGTACACCGAAGTTGCGTCACATTCTTGTTTCATGGAATGTTTCGTCCTCGGTATTTGTATGGACAAGCAGCCCGCTGAGTAGGTGGTTGGCCCGCGTGGGTGACTGCGGCCGGGGTCTCCATGACCTAGGTAACAGACCGCGCCCGAGCCGTCACCGTCTGTCGCCGCGCGTGATCGCCGAGCGGACGACCTCGATCGAACTCATTTCGGCAACGAGGTTTACATCCGCGTTACGGCAAATCACGAGAGTGTCGACTGCCCGTGGACCCGCGAAACCGACCAGCTTGAGCCTCTGAAAATCAGGTGGCTCGGCTGGTGAAACACCCCATGACATTGGGGGAGTGAACACCGTGTTGGCGACTTTAAGCATAAGCACGATCCCGGTCGAAACGGATACGGACTATAGCGCTCTGGCGACCTTGGTTCGCCAGGCCCAGGATGGCAATCGCGACGCGTTTGGGGTTCTCGTCGAGCAGTTCGAGCGGACCGTGCATGCGATCTGCCTGCGGCGGCTCGGCAATTCGAGCGAGGCGTTGGAGTTGACTCAAGAGGTCTTCCTCCACGTGCTTCAGCGGATTGGCCAGCTTCGTGAGCCCGAGCGATTCGCGGGATGGCTCCGTCAAGTGGCAGTCCGAATGGCGATCAACCGCGCGACCCGACGAGTTGCACTTTCCTGCGTCGACACGGACGTCTTGGAAGGTGCGACTAGCTACCTTGACAACCCGCTCGACTCACTGATCAGCCGCGAGCGTGCCGAGCGGCTCTGGGCGGGTATCGAACGGCTCAAGCCTCTGGATCGTGAGGCCCTTGTCGCATTCTACATTCAAGGGCAATCGCTGATCGAGATCGCTGAGGAATTCGAAGCGCCCATCGGAACAATCAAGCGACGGCTTCACACCGCCCGCAAGCGGCTTAAGGCCGAACTGGAATCGAACGCCCCCGCGACCGAAGATAGGTCGGAGGGTTTTGGCGACCCCGATGTGCCAGCTGGCGGGTTCGGAAAGGAGGCCGAACTCGTCGTGGCCGGGTCTGAAAGCCTTGGCCGGTGGTAGACCTAATACGCGAAACGAGGAATGCCGGGAGTCGTGATCGTGATAAATTGAACCTGAGGGTGATCACGCCTCTCGCGAATTCGATCGTTGTTCTTGGTTTCGCGCTTCATGCATGTAGGCATGAACTCGGTGGTACAAGAGTGAAAAATCAAGCCACGCGATGGTCACGATCGGCAAGAGCAACACGGCCGACAGAATGAGTCCGACGTCGGGCCGTCCAAACGCGCTGAACAAGGCGAAAAACATCAGCGCAACGCCGAAGGGGACTGCGGTGAGCATCAGTGTGACTCGTCGATACTTTGCGAGTTGTTCTTCCACCGGCTCCGCACCCAGCCGAATTCGACCGAGCTTCCTCGCCCAATATCGCTGACGAACCCTCCAATCACCGTCTAAATTTGGCCCGGTCACGTTGTGCCTCGCTTTCATGAAAACTCACTCATCCTCGACGATCACATTGACTTGATCCGCTTGACTGACGATCAGGCACGATCCTGAAACCGCCGCCAGCCGTTTCGCTTCTTCGGGACGGTCCAGCGCGATCATCGAAAGATCTTCCACAAGATCCTGTCCAAGGTTACTTAAGAGATAAATGTCGGTCCATGCGAGTGCCTCGACAAGTTGTCGTGCGGCCGGGTAATCCTTGTCGGCTTCATGCCCTTTGAGTCTGGTCAGGCCTCGACGCGGATCATCCATCCCGATGAGCCGTTGAAACGCCGGTCCGATCGGTCCCTCGGCCCTTGAAAGGACCACAACTTTGCCGCCTCGTTGAACGAGTTTCGCCGCAGTAGCCAGTCCTCGGGCAACATCGGTGATTGTCGAGCGACGTCCCGGTGAGCCTATGCCAACGATCACAAGTTCGGCTCGCGACGCGACGCGAACCGTCCATGCGGTCTCCAAGGATCGCATCCCCTCCAGAAGAACGCTCTGGCTCGCGCCCGCCACGACATTGATCAGTCCAGCGGCTCCCGTTATCAGTCCCACTTGAAACTGGCATCCCAGTAGCCAGGCGACTTCGGCAGCTTCTGCTTGAGACGTGACACCGGCGGTTGTCAGGACGGCCTGTTTCGCTTCGGTATCGGTCAGGCCGGGGAAGATCACATTCCAGGGTCCCCGGGTACCGGCAATCGGATCGAACGCAAGCCTGCCAACGGGAAGCACGAAATCGGCGTCAATAAGCCGGCGGTTGAGGTAAACACGCCGATCGGTCGATGTCGCGGCGAGATATGCGAGTTGTTCGTGGTCTGCAGGATCATGCCTGACGATTGTCAAACCGGGGGGAATCGCATCGATCGAGATTTCTTCGAAGTCCGGCTCGGCGAGCACAGAGATCGACTCCGTCTCGACGCCCGCTGCTTGAAGAACGCTGCTGATGGCTAGAAGCACAATCATCGGTTCTGGAATATCGCTTCCAAGTGCGATGACAACGGAGTCTCCCGGAACAATCGCTTGCCGTAGTGCTGGAAAACCGTGGGGGTGCTCCAGAGCGTAAAGTACGCGGCTGTAGACATCCTTTGACAAGCCCGTTCGGGGTGCTTGCCATGAGAGAATGAGTCGCTCCTCAGGGAGGTCGATGGCCACGGTTTCTTCTGCGAACGCAACCTCAACCTGCATTTAAGCCTGCCTCGTCCCTTTTCAGTTGTTCGACTCTCTCATCCAAAACTCATAATAGGGCGAGCCAGAGAGGATGGTCAAGCGACCCTCACTCAACGACGAATGAGCCCATGATCAGGACGTTTTGGGAGGTCTCTCGAAAATCCTCCGAGGGTTGTCCAACATGACGAGCCTCGCGACCTCAAGCGCGCGCTCCGCCGACCAGCCTCTTCCTCGGATGGCATCTTCGGCGAGAGACTCAGCCAGGATGCGACGGAACATATTGAACTTAGGGAGCACGAATTCGAGCTTGTATGCGTCAGAGTAGTAGCCGATGATTTTCGTCTTGGGTACGGCTTGCAGCCTGGCACGTAGGTCGGCCGAGATGAATGGCGGGATGTTCGCGTACCACCAGTGGCCATTCGGCACGACGTTAGGAAAGATCCACGAGTACGCCACGAGCTCGCTTCCTGCATCGGGCGAGAGGGTCGAGACGGGAAACGTCACTCCCGAGAAGTGGTTGAACAACTCGCGATAGTCGTACAGACTGACTCTTCGATCGAAGAGGTCGCGCCCTCCCGAAACCCCCGTCGAATAAACGTTGCGGATCGGGCCGATCATGAGGTCAAAGGGCATCCGGAACTCGGCGCAGAACTCCGCGAGCGTCCAGAACACGACCTGGCGGATCTCGGCGTGCTCCTCCGGCCGCAAGTCCATCTGGTGCAACGCGCGACGGATCGGGGTGACGGCTTTCTTGGGAGTCGAGCGAAGCGGAGCGAAGTCCGGCGGAAGACTTATGGCACACGCCCGAGCCCCTTTTGCCGTAAACCGTTCGAACAAGATCCCAATCGCTTGCCTAAGTGACGCATAATCCTCAACACTGACACCGGTTGACTCTTGCAAGCGTTCCAGGGTTCGAGGCTCATGGAGCTTCAGGACAAGGTCATCGGTGCGGAGGCACGGGACATACTTATCGGTGTCCCACCCTTCCAGAGGATCGTCGAAGTCGTT
>JAYVYS010000270.1:0-8583 GCA_043784005.1 Isosphaeraceae bacterium | reverse complement strand
GACTGTCGGCACGATCAAGGGGGGACCGATTCGCTTCGCTCGTCCGACCTTGATCAACTCCTCGTTGGCAAGATCCTGATCGAGGGTGTTCGCCCGAAGCATCGCCACGAAGGCATTCGCCCAGAGCCCCGACATCAAAATCCGGAGTGGGCGTGAGGCGCGTCGCGCTTCCAGCCAGGCGTTCTCATAGTCTTCGCGTTCGAGATTTTCACGGGCACTCTTGATATTCGCGGCCGCTTTGGAGAGCAGGTCGGCCTGATCGGTTGAAATGGACCCGCCGCCATTGGTCTCGCGCTTCTTCCGTTCTTTCTCCTCAATGAGATAATGCCCGTCGGCGGCGAGCCTGCCGTTGATGTCGGAGACCCATTGAAGCTTCAGCTCGGCCTGCTCGATCGCCATCTGGACAGCGCGGGGGCGGATGCTGTTGACCACGGCCTCCACCCGCTCCGCCATCTCCACGTCGGTCGTCACCAGGACCAGCGCCGTGGTGTCGAACTCGGGAATCGTGATGCGAGTCCCGCCGACATAGCGTTCGCGTTCGAGGGATCGAACCCGCCCCGGACTGATCAGGAACGCCTGGGCTCCTTCAGGAACGATGCACGTGATCTTGATCTCGTCGCGGGCGAGTTGCGCGGGCTGAAACTGTGAGTTTCCGCTGAGGTCGGTCACAACCAGCAGCACTCCTTTGCGATCCCTCGTGCCGATGCCCGCAGCCTGAATTCCGTCGATCGGGGGGAGTTCGGCAACCTTGGCAATCTTGGAAAAACGGTTCGATCCGGCGATGGGTAAGGTCGAAGGGTCAGCGAGAAACCCTCTGTAGATGGGGATGGGGTCCGAGCCGTTGGCGAGGATCGATTCACAGAGATCAATCTCCGCGTTCAACAGCGCCATTTCGAGAAGCAGCATCCGGCCCGAAGGTCGGGTCAGCTCGGCATCACCTCGAAAGGCCAGCCCTCGATAACCCGCCGAGAGCGCGACGTATGTTGCCAAGCGAATCTGTTCGGGCTGAATTTGAGGCGCACCCCATGCCGGCGGAATGTCGTGTCCCCAGATTCCGAGCGGGATGGAGGGCGGGGGAGCCGCGTCAAGCTCCGCCCAGTAGAACGCTCCGGCGTTGTTTCGCACCGTCAGATCTCTGCGCTGACGGAGATAAGTATAAGTCGTCAGCATGTTGTTCGAAGAGGCCCAGTAAGAGGGTCGAACCCCCAACAGGTCGAGGTTCTTGGGCGCTCTGGCGAACAGGGCAAGGTTGTCGTCGATCGTTCCCGTGGTCAGGCGAGACGTACCGCCGTTGAGCGTCCGGAGCCGGGAAACCGATGACCGGACCCGCTCCAGAGCGTCGCCGCGCTCTTGTAAGTCTGACGTGAGCCCCAGTCGATCACCGAGGTCCCATGCCATTACCGCATCTCTGGCAGGGAACGCGATCGCCTTCGCCCCGACCCGATCGGGGTCGAGTGGGCTTCCTTCCTTGCCGAACTTCGGCATGAGCAGAAACCCCTTGGCGACCGCATCCCCAAAGCGTTTCGGATCGGCGTCGACATCGTCGATCAAGACGTCGAATCCCGCGTTGCGAAGGCTCGCGACATCCGCGCCTGGAGCCTCGATCGCGGTGAAGAACCAGTCATGGTAAAGGCCGTCGTCCGCCTTCCTC
This sequence comes from Isosphaeraceae bacterium, assembly GCA_043784005.1. Taxonomy (GTDB): domain Bacteria; phylum Planctomycetota; class Planctomycetia; order Isosphaerales; family Isosphaeraceae; genus JAYUFP01. The sequence goes on along the minus strand of JAYVYS010000270.1, from coordinate 6,932 downwards.
TTGAGCCTGCCACGATCAAACTTGACGCGGCCGACGTCGCCTCGCGGGCTCGAAGCCGGTGGCGCGGCCAACGTTCCCGATCCCTCAACGGCCGTCACGCCTTGAACACGCGCCGCATGACCGGCGGCAACCGCTTCGGAGACCGGGCCGAGAGTCAGTTCGTCGAGAAAGACCTCGGTCTCACCCGCACCCGAGAAAAGGTTGACGACCAGCCGCTCGATATAAGCCCCGTCGAGGCTCACCGGCCGTCTCGTCGAGGATCGTAAGATCCTCGCCTGACGTTCCATCGTGGGTTTCATGTCGAGCAGTTCGACACGTTGCCAGCGATCCACGTTTTCATAGGTCGTGCCGGGAATCAGCAGGAACGAGGCTTCACGGGTTTCGGGATCGATGTCGGAAGGGAGAACGACGCGGGCATAGAGCTGCACGCCCGGCCGATTGGACCGGACGAAGAGGCCGACGCGAAGGTCATCGCTGACGGTCACCTTAGGAAGGGCATAGCTAAAATAAAATCCGCTGCCGATTCCCGCGGTGAAGTGGATATGTTCGGAGGTCTTGCCCTCGTGTGCGGCTCGGCTTGTTCGGTCGTGAGCGAGGAGGTTGATCGTGGCGTCGGTCTGCTCTTGATTCCAGAGGGTTCGCGACGTCTCGAAGCCGTCTCGGATCACAGCCGAAGGCGCGTCGACCGTCGCCCCGGAGGTCCGTGAGACGGCTCCCGGGGCGAGCAGGAGCATCGCCGTCAGGACGTGGCGGAGCCGTATCTGGGTCATGGAGAGAACCTCCCTGTCTTCTTCGACAAAACAAACCGGGACGAGTGTCGCGACAATTCCTTCCGCGACCATCAAGGCCTTCGCGAACCGGTCCTAAAACACTCAAGAGATGGGCGGCCGATCCTAGCCGTAACCTCCCCATACGAGAAGCTCAATCCGTGTAATCAGCATCGGCAGAATAATCGTCAGAGTCCGCATAATCCCGACAAAAGACACAAAGAGATAAAAATCAGTTTCCGTAATCGTTACATATTTCCTAAACATCCAATAGCCCGCAATCCGATCATTCTCCCTAGGATCTCATGAGTGAGTCAAGCGGCATCCCATTGAATGAGGAACATCGATGAGCATCAGCCCATGCCGCCAAGTGCCCTCCTCGGGCGAGAGTTTGCCCTCCGAACTGGTCGAGCTGCACACCCGGCTTTCGGACCAACCCGCCAGCGTACGCGCTGCGCTTGAGCCATTCGTCGAGGAAGCGATGGAAGGCGCGAGGTTTCGAAACCGCGTGCTTGATGTCGCGAGAGGAGCCCTCGAACAATTCAAGCTCGACCTCGAATTGACCCGTTTCGACCTTGACGCCACCCGCAGAGAGCGAGAGACGCTCTTGCGGATTCTTCGGACGCGGCTCGAAGACGCGGAGGATTGAACGCGATCCTTTCGCCGAAGCTCCTGTAATCGATGTCGTCGACGATCGTCCCCGAGCCGTGGGTCACGTCGCGTACCGATCCTTGGCGGTCGGTCAACAGCCATGACACCGCTCTGGCGATGGCGGATTACCCCCCCAGCGTTTAAATCGTCGCCTCGATTCAACCGGAACAAATCGCTACGGATGGGTTCGTTTAGCGCAAACGATCTGGGTTCTCACGCAGCCTTTTAGGCCTGATCCATCGAGAGATCTCGATCGTGGGTTCGTTTGGCGCACGACCTCAAGTCGCCAGGAACCACTGCCTTGCTTTCGAATTCAGCTTCGTTCGGGGACGGCTCTTCATTCGCCATTCCATGGCATAATTCGCCCAATTTCTCCACTTCATCGCAAATGGCTTCGATCGGGGAACTCAGAAGCGGCGTTCCTGCCCGCACAGAGTCCCATTGGGTTCGATTTGGCGAGAAATCGGGTTCCTTCGGGGAAATCGCATTTCGGCAAGGTCGTCGCGGAAGACCCGTGAATTTCTTTCGCGAACCGAACATCAAGTTGCCAAAGAGCCGTTGGGGGGTCGGCGGTCCGTCCGAGAGCGACGACCGCCGATCATTTTCCCGGAGCATGGACCAGTCGCGTTTCGTTCACAAGGACGACAAGCCGCAGACACGAGGAATTGGTCTGAAAGATCGCGGAACGACCTTCCTTCGATACTATCGAGGAATCCGCACCGACCGGCCTTGGAAACCGTCGGCGATCCCGAGGGGCCGAGCGGGACGGCGGACCCGATCTTTTCTAAATCTCCCAAGCTGCGCGGAAAACTCAGGATGTCCCCGCTGTGCTGTGACTGCCAAACCTGCCTCTCCGGCATACGCACGGCCTGCGAAAAGGTGTCGCAAAAACGAGAGGGAACATCCCTGGGGTGAGAGAAGGGCGAGATTTGGAATGAGGTCGCCCTGCAACGATATCAGGCGATGCCTACGTTCCCTCCTAAACTGCCTGTCTCCCGCTCGAATCGAGGGACGTCCCGTTTCTCTGCCCGAAAAACATGAAACGGGGGCTCAGCTCGGAACGTATGAACTCTCTTCTTTCTTCCTTGCGACTTCGCCCGCCTCCTGTCACGATCCGGTGGTCGCTCGTATGAGGCCGGGACTTGTGTCAAGATTGGGGTCGGTACAACCGACGACGAACGGAGTGCCGAGAGACGCTCGGATGAACCGCCAAGCCATCCTCGATCGCCTGAACGCCGAGGCCCCCGGCCTTAAGAAGAAGTACGGGGTCACGTCGTTAGCCGTCTTCGGCTCGATGGCTCGGGGCGACGATCGGGAGGGGAGCGACGTGGACATTCTCGTCACGTTTGAGGGGCTGGCGACGTTCGACAATTATTTCGATTTGAAGTTCCATCTGGAACACCTGTTCGGCCGTCCGGTCGATCTCGGCACCCCGGACACGCTTCGGCCCGAAATGCGTGTCGCGGTCCAAAAGGACCTCATCCATGTCCCGTGACTGGCAAACCTGCCTCTCCGACATCCGCACGGCCTGCGAAAAGGTGTCGCAGTTCACGGCGGGCATGGACCAGGAGACGTTCTCCGCCGACGACCGGACGTATCATGCTGTCGTCCATTGCCTCATCATCGTCGGCGAAGCTTGCGAATAGGATGATTCCCGAAGCGGTTCTATCCCTGATTTAGCGGCAGCAAAAGCGAGGCTTTTATGACGGAGTTCGACCCCGGCCCCTACGAGAGCGGGGCTCAATGGCGCCGGTGGAACCCGCACATTCACGCACCGGGAACCCTCTTGAATGACCAGTTCGAGGGCAAGTGGGAAGAGTATTTGAAGGCAATCGAGGATGCGACGCCTTCGGTAGAGGTGCTAGGCATCACGGATTACCTTGGCATCGAGTGCTACAAGGCAGTGAGGGCGTATCATCAGAATGGTCGGCTGCCGAAGGTCAAGCTGTTGTTTCCGAACGTCGAGTTTCGACTGACCGTCGAAACCGACAAACGCAAGGGCATTAACCTTCACCTGCTTTTTTGCTCGGACGATGACGACCATGTCGAACAGATCGAGCGAGCGCTTTCGATGCTGTCCTTTGAATACAGGGGAGGCCCATATCTTTGCACACGCGCTGACTTCGTGCGTCTAGGCCGGGAACACAATGCCGCGCTGACGGACGAACTTGCCGCCCGCAGTGAAGGTGCCAACCAGTTCAAGGTAGAGTTGCCTAAGCTTCGTGAATTATTCCGAAACAACAGATGGATAGCAGCCAATTGTATCGTGGCAGTTGCGGCGAGTAACAACGATGGAACGGCGGGCTTACAAAACGACGCTTCTTTTGCCGCATTGCGTCAGGAGATCGAGCGTTTCGCTCATATGATCTTCTCATCGAACACGAAGGTACGGGATTTCTGGCTCGGTAAGAGCTCGACCGATGATGCGAAAAAGCTTGAGAAAGTTTATGGGGGAAGGAAGCCATGCCTGCATGGTTGCGACGCTCACACCGTCGCGAAGACTTGCCAGCCTGATGGAGGAAGGCTCCTCTGGATCAAAGGCAACCCTTCTTTTGAATCACTCAGACAAACGCTAATTGAGCCAGATGAGCGTATATGGATTGGACCCACCGCGCCGGACCGGCATGATGCAAGCCAGTGCCTCGCCAAAGTCAGCACGAGCATGACGCCGTGGGTTCGCAACCGCTCTATCCCAATAAATCCGGGCCTTGTCGCTATCATCGGCGCGCGCGGCTCAGGCAAAACGGCCCTGGCAGACATCGTTGCGGTTGGTGCAGATGTGACCTCTTCTCTTGATTTGAAATCTTCATTCATACATCGGGCCACATGGCCGACAAACCATCTCCGTGACGCTGTTGTGAACTTAAATTGGGGCGACGGGACGGCCACATCTCGACGGATGAACAAGCGCCAGGAATGGGGTCCAGAGACAGTTCGCTATCTTTCTCAGCAGTTCGTCGAGCAGTTGTGCTCTGCTGAGGGTTTGGCGGTAGAACTTCGGAAGGAAATCGAGCGGGTCGTTTTCGAGTCGATCGATCCAGGAGAGCGATTTAGCGCGGACACGTTCGAGGAACTTGCCGACATTCACCTCATGCCGATACGACGCCAGCGGGAAAATGCGAAAGAGGCGATCGCGAACGCTTCGGCACAAGTCAACGTGGAAGAAGCGCTGAATACTCGCATCCCCACAATCAAAAAAGAACAGGAAGCCCGATCGAAGCGGATCGAGACGACCATGAGGGAGATGAAGTCGTTGATTCCGAAGGAAAAGGAGGAACGAGCTCTGCGACTGGCGGCGCTGGAATTGGCCCTCGCCACGGCGAACACAGCAGTCGAGAAGCTGAATCGTGCGAAAATGCGAGTTGATGATCTGCGCAAAGAGGTAGAGGACGTCCGAAAGCACACTGCACCCCATCAACTCAATGAACTGAAGGAGACATACGAGGAGGCAGGGCTCACGGGTAAAGAATGGGAAGCGTTTGCGATGGTGTTCAAGGGTGACGTCGATGCTGCTCTCACCAAACGAAGCGAGGCGATTGCTAATCAGGTCAAGACATTGAGTGACGGTAAGCCGGGGACAGTTATTGATACGGCGAAGGACCTGTATCAGAGTTGGTCTCAGAGGACGCTCCTGACCGAGCGGGACAAGGTTAGAAAGGAAGTGGGAATTGATGGGCAGAAACAACTTCGTTACATCCAGCTTCAGATGCAACTTTCTGCCGACGAAAAGGCTCAACAAAAATCATTCGAAGACCTCACACTTGCGGAAGGAGCTGCCGAGCGACGGCGTTCGCTTATCGAGAAGAGAAAGGTATTATATGTAACGGTATTTAATTCGTACTTGAACGAGCAAATCTTGCTGGAACGACTTTACGGTACATTACAAAGTTCGCTAGAAGGGGCCGCTGGTTCGCTGAAGCGATTGCGGCTTGCGGTCTCACGCGAGGTCGATTTGAGTACCTGGGTCAAAGCCGGGGAAGAATTACTCGACCTTCGAAAGGACTCGCAACTGCGAGGGCACGGCGCGTTGGAACGACATGCCGAGCGGTTGCTAACGACGGCTTGGCGGACCGAAACAGCGGAACAAGTCGGCGAGGCTATGCAGAACTTCATCAAGGAGATGTATTCGGAGATACGCAAATCTATTCCTGCAGAGATCACGTGTGAGAAAGCGACTGCGTGGGTCCAGCGGGTCGCGGCGTGGCTATATAGCACCGACCACATCCAGATGCGTTATAGCGTGACCTACGATGGAGTCGCGATCGAGCATTTGTCACCGGGTACGCGGGGCATCGTTCTGCTCTTGCTTTATCTGGTAATTGACCAGCAGGATCGCCGGCCGCTAATCATCGACCAGCCAGAGGAGAACCTTGATCCGAAGTCGGTCTTCGAGGAGTTGGTTCCGCACTTCCGAGACGCCCGCAAGCGGCGGCAGGTCATTATCGTCACGCATAATGCAAATCTGGTCGTCAACACGGATGCTGATCAGGTCATTGTGGCGACATCAGAGCCAAGTCCTGGTGGCGGACTGCCGACGGTGACGTATCGCTGTGGCTCGCTAGAAGACCAGAAGATCCGAACAACGGTCTGCGACATTCTGGAAGGCGGTGAGAAGGCATTTCGGGATCGTGAAAGACGGTATTGGCTCCAGCGTGACAAGGAACCATTCATGTAAGGATGTTAAACGGGCCACGCGGCTAGAATTCAAAGGAATCAGCATGCCATTCGGGACATCCTTAGATTCCAACGATGTTTGGGTACAGGTTCCAACATGGGGAAAACAAAAGGGGAAATAGCGGAATGCCACTTTAAGTTGTCGCTTTCTTCGGTCGGCCTCGCGAAAATCAAGAGGGAACGTAGCGTTCATGTCAGCCTACTGTCAAATGTGAACATGTCCCCTGTGGTTTTTGGTCCAGAACGACTTTGAAGACCACGGAGACAACGTCACGTAGACAAAATCATACTTCGATTCTCGGGAGCCGGGGTCGCAGGGTGGAGCTTGCCGAGAACCTCCATCGCCAAGGGGATGGTGGTGACGGCTCCGATCAATACGAGCGTCCAGCCGATGGCCTTGCGCTGGCTTTCGGGCAGGTGGTCCGCGAGCAAGAGACCAAGGCCGGCCCCCAGCGCCGCCCTGGTCCCGGCGATCAAGGCGAGTTCCGGTAGCGTGATTTGAGCTTCTTTCATGGCGGGAATCCTCTCGGTTCGGGTGGAAACAGCCCGGCTTTTACCGCGTCCGCTTCCTCGGCTGAGCCAGCCAGGCTGTCACGACCTTGGCCACCTGTTCCAGGCTCGCGGCCGAACATTTCTCGGGAAGGTCCTGGCTGGTATGCCAGTGGGGATAGTCGAAGTCGATGATGTCGATGGTGAGGATGCCCGCGTCGTTCATGGGCAGGTGGTCGTCAAGGACCGCTGTCCCGACGCGGTTGCGAAAGCTCGTCGCCTTGATCTTATTGGCGACGCCCCATACGTCGCGGACCAGTCCTGGAGCGAGTTCCATACTATTTCGTTCTT
>JAYVYS010000269.1:0-7696 GCA_043784005.1 Isosphaeraceae bacterium | reverse complement strand
TCTATCGCTGGCCGGGCAACGTGAGAGAGCTTGAAAACGCGATTGAACGCGCCGCGGTCACCACGGTTGGAGACACGATCGGGCTCGACAAACTGCCCCCTCGCGTTTCGGGAACGACCCATGAGGATCGCCCCCGCTTTGAGATCGACCTGAAACACCCATTGCCTCATTACCTCAAGGAGGCGACGGAGCAGATTGAAAAACAGTATATCGTGAAAGCCCTTGAGAAAAGCCGAGGAAACGTCGGCCGATGCGCTGAGCTATGCGGACTCTCCCGCCGAAGCGTCTCCGGGAAAATCGGCCAGTACGAGATCGATAAGTATCCCTTCAAAACCTCTTGACCACCCAACAAAAAAGGCCCCCGCCAGGTTGATCTGGGCGGGGGCTTCTTAGCTTGAACGGTTATCGAGAGCCGGGACTTAACTCAAATCAATTTCGTTTCGGGATCGAGCGACCGCTGTGTACCAGCACGGTGCGGACCCACGAAACATTACGAACGAGTTCTTCTCGGGAACGTCGAAGGGGGTCAAGGGCGAAGCCGAGTCGTGACACGATCTGTGCGAAAACAACCCCGGCAATAGAAAACGCCACCCCCGCCGTGATCAACAATGCCCAGCCAAGCCGAATCTGAAGGGCCATCGCAAGCAGATCGGCGACTCCGAAGAGCGCGATGGGAATGGTCGCAATGGCAACCACACCGGCGAAAAACAGAACGATTACGTACCCTGTCGCGCGGTCTTTAACCTCTTTCAGATCCGTAGTGGCCAGCTTGAGCTGAAGCTCGCACAGGGTGGCGACGTCATTGCCAAAGTCGGCGATATTTCCGACCACGCTTTTGCCGTTGCTATGACCGTTTACCGTCGCTTGATCAGCCATCCGAGGAAGACTCCCACTCCAAAGGCGATTCCGACGGCACGGGCGGGTTGTTTCTTGGTGTAATCCTTGGCGAATGCGTTGACGTCCGCCAACCGTCGTCGGGCGGTCTCGGAATATTCCAACGCACGCGCCTGCCATTCCTCAGCCTGGTCGGCGAGGCTCAATTCCGCAGGTTGAATTCGGTCGATCATGGTGAGACTCCTCCAGTTCGGGGGGTCCGCGAGGGACCGCGTTCCGGCGTCACGCCGGAAGGCACATGAAGCGAACCGGTGACGGGATGCGACATTTGTTGCTGAAGAATCCAGCTTTCGAGATATTTCATCGCGTAACCTTGGGCCGTTCGAAGTGCGATCGGGGTCACGATGCCGAGTGCCGCGCCGATGAGCCCCTTGCTCGGTTTCGACCTGACACCGGACTTCATGCTGTCGGCGACGTCTTTTTGGGTTTGCGACACCGCCTCACGAATTTTCGCGAGGTCAGCTTCCGTGGCGGTGCCCAGGGTTGTTGTCACGGTCTTTTGAAGGCGAGGAACGACCATATAGCCGACGACCGTCGCCACGCCGAGGGTCAGCCACGGATAGGCGGTGATGTAGTGTCGCCAGTCGACAGCAGCCTCGGCGGTAGACACCACGCTCTGGACGTCGCTGTGCAATTCGCGACGGACCCGGGCCATTTCGCGACGAATGTCGTTAACGTCATTAGAACCCGTGGACACGTTCTGCTCCCCCTCCGCGTCGTTTCGATCGGTCGGTTCCGCCATCGCGATGTGTCGACAAGAGGCAAGCCTGGTGCCAACCGACGATTCGAACTGACAAAACAGCGCAATCTCATCGCGAAATCGGATTCCCAAAGAAATCAAGACTTCGTTGTCGGGGAGGCTCCTCGCTGACGGAGGTTTTTCAAGAGCGACCGTCCGTGTTCCCCCACCTGTGACATCAATCGACGTGCTTTGGAACGCGAGGATAGCTTCCGGAAATGGCGGATCAACGCGGAACGCTCAGCGCGATGGAATTGAACGATCAATGAGGGAAGAAGCAGCTCCACCACACCAAAGGGGCTTTCCTCGGAAAGCCCGACCGGGACGATCTCGGTCACACTGGGAGGCAACGTGGTGCGCAGCGCGGTCAGTCGGGTGCGTGCCATGTTTTCTCGAGAACTCTGACCGCGTTCCCAGTTATAGGGCGGCTTCCAATCGTCACCAAATTCCGGGCCGTCCATCCCCGATAAAACGGCGACGGCAGGTGGAAGTTCGGTTTCGGGGTGCTCGATATACCAGCGATCCCACGCCTGAGCAAACGCGGAATCCGCGATGTTGGAGTCGTGCCGGGCGTCGATCACAAGGATCATCATGTCGGCGTCAACCGCACGCTCGACCGCTTCTCGACGGGTCGCGCGGTCGCGTGCGGTTTCCTCGACCCCGGAAACGGTATAACCTGGCACTTCGATCCATTCCGCACCCTTGAGCCGATCGTACGACGATTCATCGATTCCCGATCCCTGCAAACGCGCCCGCACGAGCGACATGTCACCGGACCGGGCTTGATTCACGAGCGCGACAAGGCGCGACTTGCCAGACCGCCTTGCCCCGGCGACGGCGATTCTGAGCGGCGGGATCTCTCCTTCCTTTCCGAGCGGAATTTCACCGCGACGGGTGAGCTTGCGGTATTGTTTCGCACCGATCGAAAGCCTCCCGCTGTAGAGTTCGATGAGGTGGACGCCAAGGCGATTAACATAAGCGCGAAAGAACCACCTGAGAAGGTTTTGTTGCATGTTCTTCCACGCCGGCTTGACCATCCACTGCTGCGTTCCGATCCTCATAAGTCCCGTGACAGGGCTAAAGATCGGAAGCAGATAGGAATAGACATCACTCGCGCGCTGGATGTAACTCGCGACCTGGACGGCTTTCTTCCAATAACCGGGAGTGATCATATCTCCACCGGGAACCTGCCGGCAAAGTTGTGATAAGTCCTCGGCCGCGAGTTCGAGAGCGGTCAGCAGATCCACAAGGGCGACATTCGCGATCGGGTCTGTTGAGAGGGGGTGATAGTGATCCGCGAGGGTCTTGGCGAGGTGGCGTCCCGTCGTGATGTAAATGTCGAAATCGGTCAGCGTTTCGAGTGAAACTGTCTCCGCGAGGTCGGCTTCCTTCTCGACGAGGGACCAGGCGTCTCGATCGGTCTTGGAGAACGTCCTGGGTATTTCCCAATCAATCGGTGGCAGAACGGGTCGGCCGGTTTTGGTCCAGCGCGCGGCGAAGATGGCGAAAAAGATTCCCGAGACAAACCAGATCAGACTGGCGATCAAGAGCCATCCATGCTGAAGCAGCCAGAGCGTTCCGAAGCCCATATAGGCCAAAATCGGCCCGACGAGTAAGGCTAACAGAATCCAGGCCCGCCAGTTTTTGAGCACGTGTTTCGGCCTCGGTAGTCGGCATTTCGATGCCGAATTTTCTCAGACCCGGAATGGTCTATGCTTGATTCGCCTCAGTGCGTTCAGTATTTCCCGGTCAAGGCGAGTTTGTCGAGTGCTCGAGCGATCGCCGCTAGGGTTGCGAAGTCGAATGTGATTCAAAGACAAATTGGCTCTTCTCGCCCGAATGCCTGTTTTCAAAGGACGAACGGAGACGCCCGGATCGCCGGAGCGGAAACTCCAAAACGCGATCCGGGCGCCATCGATAAAACGTCTGTGGTGCTTCCATCGCTCAGCGTGAAGGCATCATCTTGACGAGGGCGGAAGGAAGGTCCTTGATCGATTCTGCCAGGTGATGAAACGTGGCGTGCATCGCGTCGGGCATCGTTCGGACCGATTCAGGAATTTGGCGTTTTCGCAGGGAATCGGGAACGTAGCGCTCCGCCCACGTTTCTTCGCGATGGCTCAAGAGGGCCGTCAAGGCCAGCCCGACGCCGAATCCGAGTCCCAAGCCCAATAGAACCGAGGAACCAGGATGATGGGCGACGGCTTTCGAAGCGTGTCCAAACCCCTCCCTGGCTCGCTCGCCAACCGCTTCCACACCCCCGTGAACCCGGGCCGCCATCTCCTCGATCCCTTCAGAGAAGCCGGAATCGCTCGATTTCGTAGATTCGCGATGATCGCGTGTTTCCCCGACGTTGTTGCGAGCATGGCCGCCGTTCTGGCGACCCTGGCTCTTATTTTCGTCCGCCATGTTGAGGCTCCTATCGAAAAAGTTGATTGGCGAAAAACAGACGCGGGCCGTGTAAACTGTCGCACCCCTTCGGCTTCAATAAAGATGTGGAATAGCAATATTGGTGCCGTTGACTGGGCATCAAGATGCCTGCGGGACGGTCTGAAACTGCGCGTAGAGCACACGAATGCGTTATCTTAGGTCCCCGGCACGTGGCTTGCGTTGTGTGCTGTCAGAGTCCTGCATCGGAGTCAATCTCACGTTGTAGCGGACTGGTCCGACGCGGAATATCCGATGTTCAAAATGAGGAATGACATGATGAAGCGATTCTTTGCCTGTGCGTTGATTCTCGGTGCGGTCTCGGGCTTCGGCTTGGTGGGCTGCGCCGAGGAATCGAAGGTCAAAACGACCGAGACGGAAAGCACTCCCGGCGGCACCACCACGACCACCAAGGAAATCAACGTGAAGTCCACCGGCGAGGCCCCGCCCGCCAACTCTGCGGGTGAGACGGGCAAGACCGGAACAGCGCCCGGCAAGTGATCCGATCAGAACGCGGCATCCCGACTGGTCTCGGCCGGGATGCCGGCTCCAAATAAGTTTGCGAATTTAATAACTTGGTGACCCGTGGATTTGGCACTTCGATTGCTTTGCTGTGAGTCGAACAAAAATCGATGGGGATCGGCTCGAAACGTGATCGTTGCCGTACGCACCAAGACCTTGAGAAGCAGGGAGTTTGACGACAATGGCGATCAACGCTCAGGAATTGCAAGGGCAGTGGAATACGCTTCGCGGTCAGGTCAAGCAGAAGTGGGGTCAACTAACCGACGACGATCTTCAGATCCATGGCGGCAATATTGACCAGCTTGTCGGTCGGATTCAGCAGAAGACCGGTGTAGGGCGAGATGCCGTCGAGAAGTTTCTCGGCGAACTCACCTCCGGAGGGGCCACCGCAGTGGCGCAAGCTACTGAGGCGGTGGGACAGTTTGCCCAACAGGCGGGTGACAGGCTCCGCGAGCATTACGGCCAGATGTCTGACGCGGCGCGCGAGCGTTTTGACATGGCCTCCGACGTGGTGCGACACAAGCCGGGTCAATCGGTCGCGGCGGCATTCGGCATTGGCTTGGTTGCCGGTGTGATTGTGGGGCTGGCACTTCGATCCCGTTGAATCACCTGGATGGGCTGAGGCGGACCGACGAGAAATCATTCCAGAGCACCGTAATCGATTACGGAGCGAAGTTTGCCGAAATCTGGCAACTTTCGCTCCGTATCCGTTGGGATGAAGCGATTTTCATCCGTCGATCATACAGCATTTCTTATACTTTTTACCCGACCCGCAAGGGCATGGGTCATTTCGGCCGAGCGGCGAAACCTTTGCCGACTTGCGGATCGTCACTCCTTTGACACCGCCTTCCCCCTTGCTTCGCGTCTTGGATCCGCTTGCGAGCAGTCGTATCTCACCCGCCCAAATTTCCCCGTCGGCAACCCGTCCGGAATTCTGAAGATACTCGAAAAACAGCGCGATCACTTCAGGCGCATCGTGTCGCGCGGCCTCGGGCAACGTGAGGCGTGAGATCGTTTCGGAAACGACCTTCGCAAAGGTTCCGGGGCGAACCTGATCCGGGAATTGGGGATCGATTTTCTTCGCGGCATTTCCGAACGCGATCAGCACGTCCGCCAAATGCCCACGAATCGCGGGCTTCAATTGTGTCGCGCCGAACGACTCCGCGAAGTCGCCTGCCCAGTTGTCCCAACGGTTGTCAAACATAGTGCCCGTGGGTTTGTGAATGGAAGAATCGTGAATTTATCCGCGAAGTACAGCCTCGAATCGCGTGGCACAAATCTCGAGGACGGACCGTACCGAGCGATCGACCTCCTCGCCGGTGAGGGTCCGATCGGGGTGCCGGAACTTCAAGGCGAAGTGAACGCTATGCTTACCGTCGGGAACGTTTCCGCCGTGGAAGGTGTCAAGGAAATCCACGGATTCGAGAGTTGAACCAGCGACCGCCTTCACTGCGTCGAAAAGTTGGGACCAGGGGAGACTGCGATCGACGAGCAGCGAGAGGTCCCGGATCACTGCGGGAAATGGGGGCAAGGCGCGGTTCTGAGGGACGAGTTTCGCGCGGCGCATGAGAACACCAAGGTCAAGCTCGGTCGCACTGGAATCGGCCCGAAGTTCGAGGGCATCAAGCCGAGAGCGATCGACCTCCCCAAGGTATCCAAGATGCTCACCACCGAGCGAAAGTTCCGCAGTGCGACCGGGGTGGAACCAGAGGACGGAAGCAACCTTGGCTTCCAGATTTCCAGCGTGCAGCCGCTCTACCAAAGCCTCCACGACGCCTTTGAGGCCCGCGAAATCCCTGCCGGAAACGACGCCGAGTTTCACGGGCTGATCGGGAGGCTCATCATTGGTGCGCGGGAGGTAAACGTCGGCAATCTCGAAGACCTCCGCATTCGGGTTTCCGTGGGCTTCATTGTGACGGCGCGCGGCGAGGAGGCTCGGCAAGAGGGATTGCCGGAGCGACCCCTCGCGCCTTCGACTCGAATGATCGACACGAATCGACGGTAACGCTGGACCAGGCCCGACCGGCACGCTCAATGGGTCGGCGACGAGACTGAACGTGCAAGCTTCATCGAATCCACAAGCCGTCAAGGCCTCTCGCACCACGCCCTCAACGCGCTCTCGATCGCCCCGCGGGGCACTGGTCAGGGGCACGGCGCGATCTTCGGGGATATGTTCATAGCCGTGAACACGCGCGACTTCCTCGATCAAATCGATCTCTCGTTCCAGATCGCTCCGCCAGCTCGGGGGATCGAAGGTCAGGCTCGACGCTGTTTCGCCTCGCGATTTGAGCCCGAGCGCCGTGAGAATGCGCTCCGCGGACGCGCGATCAATCTCGATCCCCAGGACGCGGGGGATTTGATTCAGACGAAGCGTGACCGACGGACGTTCGACACGCACGGTTGCGACATCAATGACTCCGGGATGCAGCGTTCCGCCGGCCGTCTCAAGGATCAGTTCAGCGCATCGTCGGCTCGCCCATTCCGTGATCTCGGGATCAATTGAACGCTCGAATCGATAGCTCGAAGGGCTGAAGAGCCCGAGGGCCCTTGCGGTGTTCCTCACGGACATGGCATCGAACTGGGCGGCTTCGATCAAAAGATTTCGGGTGCTCGGACTGATCTCGGTTTCGAGACCTCCCATCACTCCCGCGAGCCCGATGGGATGCGCGGCGTCGGCGATCACAAGCATCTCGGCGGTAAGTTCGTATACCTTGCCATTGATGGCGGTCAGCTTCTCGGATGTTCTCGCGAGGCGTACCACAAGCCGCTTTTCGGCGAGGGTATCGAGGTCGTAGGCATGGAGTGGCTGTCCACATTCAAACATGACATAATTCGTTACGTCCACAACATTATTGATGGGACGAACGCCGAGTGTTTCCAGGCGTTTGCGGAGCCACCAAGGGCTTTCCCGGATGGTCGCGCCCGTAACCACGCGCGCGGTGAACCTAGGACAGATGTCTGATGCCTCGACAGTCACGCCCGCGAGTGTGTCGGCGGGGGCTCCGGACATCTTGGGTCGGGGGTCCGGAATGAGAAGTGGCGTCTCGAACAGGACGGAGATCTCACGAGCGACTCCGACATGGCCCAGGCAGTCGGAACGATTGCTCGTGACTTCCA
>JAYVYS010000268.1:0-3335 GCA_043784005.1 Isosphaeraceae bacterium | reverse complement strand
AGGCGATCACCTGGAGCCTGTCCGAGGGCCAGGCCTCGGGCTTCTTTTCGTCGGTTTTGCGCGACCGGCCGCGTTTATGTTCATAAGGGATCAAGGAGCCGTCGCGTTTGCGGACGGCGTCGACCTTGCCGACAAGTCCCAAGGCGGGGTCGTCAAGGGAGAACTGGGTGCGTTCGCCGTCTTCGTCGGCGTCAAGGGAGGCATGGAGTTCGCGGCCGGCGTAGATCGCCGCGTTGGGGGCCTGGATGCCCTCCACCTCAGTGAGGTAGAAGAGGCGATGACAGTATCCAAGGTCGTGAAGGGAGATGACGCGGAGAGGCGGATCGTGGGTTACGACACTCATGGGGGGTTGTCCTTGCGCGCACGGCGATCGGTCCCCACGAAGTCGGTCGCGACGAGCGACCGGATGCTTGAAGGGCGTGGCCGTGTTCTTTGATGTTGATGTCTTACTTTTTCGCGGACTTCTTGGCCGTCACAGGCTCCCCGGGGGGCTCGATCGACGTCCAGTAGGCATCTTCGGGAATGACGTTGCTGGGCCGTTCGTCCGGGGCGTAGAGCGCCGATCGCGTTCTAGACATGTCCTGGCGGTCGATCCAGATGGTCAATCGCGTGGTTGACGTGACGACGGGATCTTGGTCGTCGGGGCCGAGCCGACGATACCAACGCGCGGGCATCGGGCTTTCACGAAGCTCCAGACGGTCGATGAGGAAGGCATTGTCGCCTAGGAACGGGATGCCGTAGCGAGCGTGTGCTCCCGAGAGACCCTCGCGCAAGAGGTTTTCAAGCCAAGGTTCGCCATCAAGACCGATGCAGACCCGTAGTCCGGCCAAAAATTCGCGCCGGACGGGCGTGATGTTGTACTTGTTCCCCTTGGCGTCTTCCTTCCGCTCCTTCCCTGATGCTCCCACGGGGTAATTGTGGAGTTGCTG
The DNA here is from genome assembly GCA_043784005.1 of Isosphaeraceae bacterium. Classification (GTDB taxonomy): domain Bacteria; phylum Planctomycetota; class Planctomycetia; order Isosphaerales; family Isosphaeraceae; genus JAYUFP01. The sequence goes on along the minus strand of JAYVYS010000268.1, from coordinate 2,406 downwards.
GAAAAGGGTGTGGACGGTGGGGAGCCCCTTCGAATCCATATCTCCGGGGCCGGTGGCGCGATCCTTTGTCGGATCGACCACGGCCCCCAAGGCAATACGGACGGAGGGAAGGCCGAGCTTGGTGACAGTCATCGGCGAAAGCCCGTCGTCGCGCCGAGTCTCGACCCCCGCGACGTTCATGATGAGCCCATAGGCGGCCGAAGGGGTCATGAACGACGCCGTCGGTCGATACCACCCGGCGGTGAACGTTCGGAACGCGGCGAACGGGGCTTGAACATAGAGCCAGATCACGGTTATGCCCTCTTCTTGGGGAACGCTTTTTCCCCGACCGCAGCCAATAGTCGGCGCGGATCGCGGTCGAGGGTCACCCCTTGGGCCTTCAACGATTCGGCTTGCTTCGCGTCCATTTCTTTGACGATCTTGCCGCCGATGTGGAACTCTTTGCCGGGGTAGTCACCTTCGAGAATGCCGTCGATGACCTCGGGAAAATTGCCTTGCGGCTTGAACCCGTAAGTGTCGTAACCCGCCACAAGCTGCGTGGAAAGGCGGACGACGATACTCGCCGGGGCCATCTCAAAGTAGCTTCGCGCGTGGTTGCCTGCGACCTCGTTGAGCTCGCCGATGGCCTTCAAAAGCGACTTGGTCCAGTCGGGCTTGGCCTTGCAGTCGTCGAGGTTGAGGGCGAAGGGGTACTGAAAGGCCGTCAGCGCCGTTTCGCGGTGGAGCAAGGCCGAGGTCTTGGCGTTTTGCCAGGGGCTATCCGGAGACGTGAGCGGCGACTGAGTGAAGATGGCGTTGTTGCGATATGGCTCAACGCCCCGGGCCAGATTCATCCGAAACACCGAGTCTCGTTTGAAGCGAAAGTCCGCCTCGGCCTTTCCTTTTTTCTTGACGGCTTCCAGGATCTTCTTGCGTTCATCCTTTCCGGCGGCGACAAGGAATCCGAAAAAGAAGTCGTCTGCATAGGCGTCGGGGTCCGGGTAGTCCTTGAACTTCACCGCGAGCTGCTCTTCGTCGTGGAGTCGACTGCGGTTGCATGGCAGGGCATACGAGGCGAGCGTCTCGCGAAGGGCATTGCGGATGGCTTCCGGCGAGATGATCGGATACTCGAAACGGCCATACGTGATCTTCTGGATGACCGTCCGGTTTTCCTCGCTCTCGCCCCGATAGTTGGCAGAGGGGGCGGGGTAAGTCAGCACAGTGGCGAATAAGTTCATTTCGGGCTCCTTGGGGTCTCGGTTTCGCGGGGGCGGACCTGAAACGAACGCGCGGAAACGGCGATCATGGCGAGGGCTTTGACATCCTCCCAGTTCAATCGTTTTTGGCCCACCGCGTTGGGATCAGGTTGGGTTCTCAGGATACGGATGAGGAACTGAAGGTTTTCGGACGTAAGCGGTGGATCGAGAGAGCAGATCGTTCCGGCGAAAAACTCGATAAAGTCCTGGTCGTGCCGGGAACGCATTCCGAGGAAGGCATCCGTGCAAACGCGCTGCTGGGTTTGTCGGAATTTCTTCGTGAGGAGCGGACGCATCAGAACTTTGCCATCCTTGCTCTTGCGAGGCTCGCCTTTTTCGTCCTTGATGGGCACCTTCTCGAATTCCGAGATCTTTTTCCCTTCCTTTTTCTCGGCCCGCCTATCGACGTAGTTGTTCACCAGCCTCTGAATAATCAGGCCCAGGTGTTTCAACCGCTCGTCGTCGTTCATCTCCTCGATTTTCATGTCGTGTATATCCTTGAAAAAGGCTTGGAACAACTCCTTCGCGTCGCGTCCGAACCGGGGCAAATACCTCGGGGTGTCGTCCCCTTCAATGAAGAACGGCCAGGGGTATTCGGCGAACAACTCGATCATGCCCGCATGCCAAGATTTCTCTTCGATCAGGGCTCGCATCAGCGAGGCCCGGAACAATGGGTTTCGGTAGGTTTTCTCGATGTGTTCGTAGTCTTCGACGAGCCCGGGGCGGCCGGCGACACGCTTGAATGAGAGCATCTTGAGGTTGTTGCCCACTTTCAGCATGTGGTAGGACTCGATGGCTCGGACACTTCCGCTCCAGTCCTCGCGTAAAGCCTTGTCGGTAGTGAGGCCCTGGACCGTTCCGCGGTCCGACTGGACAATGCGTCGGACGGCCCGCGTCGCCGCCCTCTCATCCCCCGCGCCTTCTCTCAACTTCCGCAGTACTTCCAGGGTCGCTTGAGCCGGGAGGTCGACCCGGGCCGCTGTAGGCGTGCGTTCAGGGTGTTCAGCGATTAGGCTGCCGAGGATTCTGGGGAAGGCGTGACGAAACTCGCGGAGGTCGGCCACGTCGGGGATGGTTAAGACGTAGCCGAGCCGTTTGGCTTTCTTCTCCTTCCTATTGACGACGAAAGGGACGAATGTGAGGACGACTATCTGCCAGAAGTGGAGCAGAA
>JAYVYS010000267.1:0-29257 GCA_043784005.1 Isosphaeraceae bacterium | reverse complement strand
CGATCTGTTTGTTGATCGAGCGATTGATCCGTCAGTTCGTGCTGTTTGGAGACGTGAATCCCGACAAGGTTTACACGCTGGGAGCGTCGCATGGAGGATACGGGGCGTTTGTGATCGGTCCCAAGATTCCCGACCGTTTCGCGGCGATTCATGCCTCGGCCTCGGCACCGACCGATGGCGAAACCTTCGGAGAAAACCTTCGGAATACACGCTTCACATTTATGGTGGGCGAACGAGATACCGCCTTTGGTCGGGCCGACCGTTGCCAGGCATTCGCGAAAAAGGTCGACGAATGGCGAACCAAACGCGGGGGCTACCCGGGCGGATTCGAGTGGAGGCCGGGAGTCGGTCACTCCGTTCCGGACCGCGACAAACTTGCCGAAATGTTGAAGGAGGGCCGACGCGACCCATGGCCGAAACAACTGGTTTGGGTTCAATCTGACCATGTTCTTCAACACTTCTACTGGATCGAATCACCGAAACCTGTTGAGGGAGGTCGCGTCGAGGCGACGGTTGACGGAAACCAAATCACCATCACGGCCGAGAAACAAGAGCAACTGGCACTCTGGCTCAATGCGAAAATCGTTGATCTGACAAGACCTGTGACCGTCACCGTCAACGGCGGGAAAGCCGAGACGTTCCATCCCAAGCCGACTCTGGAAAACTATTGTCTCGGGCTGGATGAGCGAGCGGACGCGGAACTTGCCGCCCCTGTGCGGATCGCTCTCACCTTGAGTTCCAAGACGGGCACGACAGCACATCCACGACTTCCGCGCGATCAGCTTCTGGTCTATCGGGGTCCGAAAGACGAGACGTTGGCGGTGAAAACCGTCGACGATTGGATGAAACGCCGGATGGAGATTCTGGAGGGAATGCAGGCGGTGATGGGGCGTCTCCCCGGCGTCGAGAAACGTTGTCCACTCGACGTGAAAGTTGAAGAAGACGTCGATTGCGGGAGCTATGTTCGTCGGTCGATCACATACCGTTCCGAACCCGGATGTCGCGTGCCGGCGTATCTCTTGATTCCCAAGACACTTCTGAAGAACGATGGGAAAACCGCTCCAGCGGTTCTATGTTTACATGGGACGGATAACACGATCGGTAATGGTATCGTGGTCGGTCTGGGAGACCGACCGAACCGGCAATATGCCGCCGAACTGGCCGAGCGTGGCTATGTCACCCTCGCGCCGAATTATCCGCTCCTCGCCAAGTACCAGCCCGATATCAAAGCACTTGGATGGGAAAGCGGGACGTTGAAGGCGGTCTGGGACAATATCCGAGGGCTCGACTTGCTGGACTCACTCCCCTTTGTCAAGCACGGCGCTTACGGGACCATCGGACACTCTCTGGGCGGACATAACTCAGTGTTCACGGCCGTTTTTGACGATCGACTCAAGGCGGTGGTGACAAGTTGTGGCCTCGACTCATTTCTCGATTATTACGGCGGCGATGAGAAGAATTGGCTTCCCGGAAAAGGGTGGTGTCAGACGCGTTACATGAACAAACTTATCGACTATCGCGGTCATCTTCAAGAGATTCCGTTTGATTTCCATGAGTTAATCGGTGCCATCGCTCCGAGGAGCATGCTGATCATCGCCCCTCTCAAAGACAGCAACTTTCGATCGGACAGCGTCGACCGAATCGCCTATGCGGCACGAGCCGTGTTTGCGCTTTACGGAAAGTCCGACCGGCTCCAGGTCGAACACCCGGATTGTGAGCATGATTTTCCCGATGCGATGCGACGGCAGGCGTATTCGTTGTTTGATTCGGTTTTGAGATCAGATGCGGAATCCAAAGCGAGCCAACCATGAAACAATTAGTGTATATCATTATGTCGATGGTTGCGTACGTTGTCGCGGTTGCTCCTTGCCGGGGTGCTGCCGAACGTCCGAATATTGTGATTATCTATGCCGATGATCTGGGATATGGCGACCTTGGATGTTTCGGCGGTAAGAATGTCGTGACGCCAAACCTCGATCGCCTGGCGCGCGAAGGTCGCAAGTTTACCAATTTCCACGTGGCTCAGGCGGTCTGCTCGGCCTCGCGAACGGCCCTATTGACGGGCTGCTATCCGAATCGGCTGGGGATTCATGGGGCGCTCGGCCCCAACGCCAACCACGGGATTTCCGATCGTGAGACCACGCTTGCGCAATTATTGAAGAAACAAGGATATGCCACGGGCATGGCGGGCAAGTGGCACCTAGGCCACAGACCGCAATTCCTGCCGACGCGGCATGGATTCGACGAATACCTCGGTCTGCCGTACTCCAACGACATGTGGCCTCACCGTCCGGATGGAAAAAAGAGTACCTATCCTCCTCTTCCGTTGATCGAAGATGAAGCGATCATCGATCCAGACGTGACCGCCGAGGATCAGGCACGGCTCACCTCGCTCTACACAACCCGAGCGATTTCCTTTATCGAGAAACACAAAAAAGAACCATTCTTTTTTTATTTGGCCTATGCGATGCCTCACGTGCCGCTCTTTGTGGGAGAGGCTTTTCGAGGTAAATCAGGTCATGGTCTCTACGCCGATGTCGTGATGGAGATTGACGCATCCGTCGGTCGAATCCTCGACATACTCGAAGCGAATCACCTTGCGGACAATACGCTTGTGATCTTCGCGAGTGATAATGGTCCCTGGCTCAATTATGGAGAGCACGCCGGAACGAGCGGACCATTGCGCGAGGGAAAAGGGACAAGCTGGGAAGGCGGAGTTCGCGTCCCTTGCGTGATGAGGTGGCCGGCCAAGCTCTCCGCAGGGTCTGTCTGTGATGCATTTCTGATGACGATCGACTTGTTTCCCACGATTGGTCGGCTGGTCGACGCGAAAATGCCAAACCTTCCCATTGATGGCCGTGACGTCTGGCCGATTCTGGCGGGAACCCCCGGCGCGAAAAATCCGCATGAGGCCTATCTTTTTTATTACGAGGTGAATCAACTTCAGGCGGTCGCAAGCGGTGACGGGCATTGGAAGTTAATGCTCCCCCACGAGTATCGAACTCTGGGTGGAAAACCCGGAGGACAAGGAGGGGTTCCCGGTAAATATGAACAACGCACGATTGTTCGACCCCAGCTTTACGACCTTCGCAGGGATATCGCCGAGACGATGGATGTGGCGGAGAACAATCCCGAAGTCGTCGCTCACTTGCTGGAGAGTGCGGAAAAGGCCCGTGCTGATCTCGGTGATACGATCACTAACCGAAAAGGGGCAGGTGTGCGCAGTGCTGGCCAGATCAGCGATCCACCTTATTAAGGTCGAGATCCACATAAATCAGGACGCGTCGAACGTGGATCGCATCACGACAGCGATTGACGGCGCGCTAACTCTTGAAACAGACCGCCCTCCTTGCGGAGCTGCGCGTAGGACCCGCTCTGGACCACTTTCCCTTCGCTGATGACATAGATTCGATCCGCTTCCACGACTGTGCTCAATCGATGTGCGATCGCGACGCGCGACGTTCCCGCGAGACGGGTGTGAATGCTCCGGCTAACCACCGCCTGTGAGCGGTTATCAAGCGCACTGGTGGCTTCATCGAGCAAGAGGATTTTAGGACGGCCGGCAAGGGCTCGCGCGATGATCAATCGCTGACGCTGACCACTGGAGAGACCTCCTCCACCTTCGGTGATCACGGTGTGGATTTTCATCGGCATCTGCGCGATGTCGTCGGCAAGTCCCGCAAGCTCCGCGGCTTCCCAGGCGTCGTCCTTGCTGAGGTGCGACGACAGGCCGACGATATTTGAGTAGATGTCGCCGGGGAAGAGCTGGGCGTCCTGAAGAACGACGCCTAATTGGCGACGAATTTCTTGGACATCCAGGGTGGAGATTTCTCGACCGTCATACGAGACAATCCCTTCGGTCGGCGTTTCGAAACCGAGCAATAGCCGAAGAATGGTTGACTTTCCCGACCCTGACGTCCCGACGATCGCCACAAACTCGCCGGCACGTATCTGGATGCTCACGTCGTCAAGAATTAAAGGTCCATCTGGAGAATAGCGAAACGAGACATGAGAGAGCCGGATGGCACCGCCAAGTGTGATCGGTTCACCGCCGACGTCGGTGCCCTCGGGGCTCGCTTCAAGGATCGGCCGGAATCGTTCGTATTGCTCAAGGCCGTCAAGCAGTGGCAGGCCGATCCTCGCGAGGCCGATCAAGGCCATCATCATCTGGCTCATCGCGAGGTTGAATGCGAGAAAGTCACCGGTCGTCATCGATTGCGGCACCGATCCGATCACCACGGCGAAGACGACCATGAGGATGATCATCGGCCAGACGTCGCCGAAAAGGATCAGGCCGTCAGAGAGCGATTGGTAACGGATCATCAGGGCGAGTTGCCGGCGATAATGTTCCGCCCATCGCGCGAACGCCCGCCGTTCCGCTCCCGCCACGCGTAACCGGGCAATCCCTCCCAGTAACGCGAGCAATAGGCCCGAGATCTTCCCCTGTGCTCGAGCGGTCGCGCGAAGTGTTGTCCAGAGCAATGGCAGGATCGCAACCGTGACGAGCGGGGAGACCAAGATTAATCCAACCGCGATGAGTGCCAACCGCACGTTCAAATAGAAAAGCACAAGCACGTTTGAGAGCGAGAAGATCGCCACGAGTAGCGATGCGGCGGATGTACTGGCGAGGACTTCGATGACACGCAGCATCCCCATGGCGCGGAGCGCGAGGTCACCCGCCTCTTGATCGCCGAAAAACCGAGTGGGGAGTTTGAGCAAGCGGTCCCACACTGCGGGAAGCAGCTCGGATTCGAGCTTCCCCTTCACTCGCACCAGTGCTAGACCTTGAATCGCCTGAAATGACGCGACCGCGAATCCGATCGCGATCAAGAAGCCGCAAAGGAGCCCAAGCTGGCCGCGATCCGCGCGGGGGATCGCATCGTCGATCAGTGTGGCCGTCACTGCCGGGACAATCATTCCGAGAAGACCGCTGATCATTCCCGCAATGAGTAAGGTCTTCAACTCTCCTCGAATGGTGGGGAGGCAGAACCGGAATAAGTCCGCGGCACTCGGATGAAATCCTAGAAGTGTCCGATAAAACATCACTCCTGTCGGTTGGAGCAATCGGGAAACCTCAGCCGAGACGCGACGGCGACTTCCTTTGGTAGGGTCGAAAACGTCGTATCCTGGTCCCGGCGTCGGAATCAACGCGACCGGTCTCGAATCGTCGACTAGGTAGGCGAGGAAGGGTCCACCATCGTTCCTCCACCAATCTCCTTCCAGCTTGATGCGTCGCGTCCGGAAGCCCGAGTTCCTCGCGATCGTCCGCAAAACATCGACGGGATGTTCGTGATCGATCGGCGAAGCGCTCACATCCAGGTTCATCGCTTCGCCTACAGACCGGCACGCCTCTTCGAGTCGCTCACGTCCCTCGCGCGCCGGAGTGAAGCTCGTGTTTGGGCCGGCCAGGCGAGCAAGCCCGCACATGGCCTCGGCGACGAGAGATTCGTCCCGAAGCGCCGAGCTTGCCATTCGCGCGTAACGTATGGCCCGTTCATGGCCGCGAGCTTGGGCGATAGCGTCGAGGACGACCTTGTGAAATCGTTTCAGACCGACCCATGGATCGCCGTCTTCGAGAAGTGTTTCCGTATCTCTTGCGTGGATCTCACTCGGATTTTCGGAAGTCAACCAAGCGTGAGGCGACAGTGGAAACCGCGAGCCGTAGGGACAGTCCGGGATGCTCAAACGCCCGTAGACGCGTATTCCCTCGCCGGATGTGCGCAGCCATAGAACCCGACCGCGTGTCGAGAGACACTGGCCGGCGGAGATCTGGCACGAAGTTTCGGGCTCCAGCCGCACCGGGGGGGCGGGTGGTTCACCGGGATCGGTGGCTCTGCTGATGCGATCGATCCAGTCGTCGATCATATCGGCAACGGCACGTCTCCATTCGGGTTCGACGCTGAGACGAACGAGTTCGGCTTTGGGGAACTTATGAAGCTTCGCCAAGCCGACGCCCACCGCGAGCAATCCACCACGCTGCTCACCTCGGACGCCGTCGATCGCGAAGATTGAGCCGCCGTCCTCGACGCGGCAAAGGTGGCGGCGGCTTCCTCCCGTCCGGCCGGGCTCGGGAGGTTCCACGTAGAAGACATCAACCTGTCCGGAAACGACACGCCAGACCGCGCCCACGTCGTCTAACGGAAGGGGACGGTTGCCCGCCGTGCCGACGTTTTCACCGTAGGGTTCGAGTTCCGTCAGGAGTCGAACAGCGGCGATTTGATCGACGCGCCGGGGAGCGTCTTCGCCGTCTTCCTCATAGCGGCCGTTCGTCGAGGCTTCGAGGTTCGCGCCTTGAAACGTCGATACGCGGGCGGCGCTCGAAGAAATCAGAATACGCGAACTGGAAGAGTCGCGAGCATCCCCGTTTCCTTCTTGAGAACCGGAGAGTCCCGAGTGAAGGGTCTGAAGCTCGTGATAGAACCCCTCACTGTTGGCCATGAGTTGGTCATGTGTTCCTCGTTGAATCACACGGCCCTGGCGGAGAACGATGATTTCGTCGCAATCGCGAATCGTGCTCAGTCGGTGCGCGACGATCAAGCAAGAGCAGCCCCGGCGACGAAGGTTATCATCAATAATCGCTTCGGTGACAGGGTCGAGTGCGCTGGTGGCTTCATCGAGAACCATGAGCGATGGATTACGGATCAGCGCGCGGGCGATCTCCACGCGCTGGCGTTGACCGCCCGAGAGGTTTCTCGCTCCTTCGGCGATTGTCGCGTGGTAGCCCCCTCGACGAGCGATCAAGTCGCGATGTACCGATGCGTCAATCGCGGCCCGGATCATGTCGCGGTCTGGGATCGTGTCGTCCCAAAGGGTCAGATTGTCGCGTACAGTCCCGCTGAAGAGAAAGGCCTGATCGTCTACCAAAGTGACGTGGCTGGTGAACACGTCGCGCGGAATTTCGTCGATCCGGAAGCCGTCGTAGAGGACTTCTCCCTCCCAAGGGCGGTAGAGTCCCGCGACGAGCTTTCCGATTGTGGACTTGCCACTACCCGACGTCCCCACGATCGCCACCCGACTGCCGGGCTGGATCTCCATCGAGAACTTGTGGATCAAAGGTTCGTCTACCGTTCGGTTGTAACCGAAAGTGACGTTCCGGAGTTCGAGGTGTCCGGAGAGCCTGCGTGGTGGATCGCGTTCTGATGTGTTCAATGCGTTGAGCGTTTTGCCGATCTCTGCTCCATCGGTCCCGCGGGCGTTGAAAACCGGATCTTGGGGGTATTCCAAGACATCATCGAGTCTCGCAAGCTCGGCTCGCAGCGCCTGGACACTGGTCCCGAGGCGCACGAGGTCTCCGAACGGACGGTTGAGGTTAAACATCAACGTTTGCACGGCCAAAAGCGCGCCGACGCTCATGACGCCTTGGATCACGCGATGTCCACCGAGCCAAAGCACCAGGGCCGTTGTAATCAGCGAGAGCAACGGAGGCATCACGACCAGGAGCGCGTTCGCCACCCCGACAAGTTGGAGCGAGTTGGTGACTCTCGCGAGATAACCCGTCAGCCGCACCAAGGCTTCCGGCTCTGATGCGCTTGCCTTGATGGTCTCGATCATTTGCACCGAGCGCATCATGCTGCCATAGAGTTTCCCCATCACCTGCTTGACTTTGAGATTCTCGTCGGCGAGAAGCCTTGATGCCGCCGAAATCCCGGCAAGGTTAAGGCAGCCGATCACAACGCCGACGATCGCGAGCCACGGATCGAACGCGAACATGACAGCCGCATAAAAGACGGCCATCAACAAGCTAACAAGCGTCGTCGCGAGTTGACCCGAGATCAATCCGGCGACGAGCGAGTTTCCCTCGACGCGGCTCGATACGTCGCCCACATAGCGCTGCTGATAAAACGAAAACGGGAGCCGGAGGGTATGCCAAAGAAACTTTGAGGAATGAACGACGGCCAGGCTTAATTTCAAGCGCCTCAGCGCATTGAGCTGAAGCCATCCGCCCAGTAACCGGAATGCCGCCGTCACTCCCATCGCGAGCAACAGAGGCCTGAGCCAGCTCCAGCGTTCCTCGACGAGAAGCTGATCGACAAACACAAGGTTATATGTAGACGCGACGAGCTCGCAGGCCATCAAGGAGACGCCCGCGAGAACGATGTAGACTAGTGCCGTGCGAGCGCCTGTGATTCTTTTGACGATTCCTTTCCAGGTACTGGGTCGTGCCCCGCCTTTTTTAAAATCTTTACCCGGCTCGAATCGGAAGACGATGCCTGTATACGAATCGGCGAAGGTCCGTACGTCGACCGACCGCCGCCCTGTGGATGGGTCGCTGAGGTACACGCGATCGCCTCGGAATCCTTCCACGACAAGGAAGTGGTTCATCTCCCAAAAGACGATGAACGGCGGTTCGAGCGTGCGAAGCGCCGCGACCGTCATCTGGTAACCTTTGCCGATGAGTCCAAACTTTTCCCCGGTTTTCTTGATGTACAATGCGTTGCTACCGTCACGCGAGACACGGCACTCGACGCGGAGGTCTTCGAGCGAGACGAACCGACCGAAATAGGCGAGGATAATTCCCAACGATGCCGCGCCGCATTCCGTCGCCTCCATCTGGAGGATCGTCGGGGTTTTGACCCGTCGGAATCGCGTTGACGCTTGCTTGCCCATCGTTCGAACCTCGCCGCGAGTCAGGATCGTGTCGCGGGCCGATCCGGGTTCAATTGAACCCGATAAGTTGTCTGACCCAGGGCAAAGCGAGGGCGATCAGCCGACGCTTCTCAACAACGATCTCGGCTCCGCAGAGCGTTCCGTTCGAGACGCGCTGATAGGCCCCCGAGTTTGACGACCACTTCAGATGGTTCTCGAACGCGAGGGCATCGGGGGCAGGATTTGTCGGGTTAATCAGCAACTCGACATGAATGCAGAGAAGGACCTGACCGCTATATCGGTCAATAAAACTGCTGACAAGGCTCTTGTGCTTCAGTTCCGCCAGCATCGCCATCTCGGTTGCCGGGATCTCGGATACGGACGTCACAATCCCTTTCACATATCCATGTTCATGCCGACGGACGGTGTCGGGTGAGATTTCAACAAGGTCTTTGAAGCGAATTTTCTTGCCCATGCCAGCGGGAACGAAGACGATGGCCTCCATCGGTCGCTCGCTCCGGCTCGACGGGCGTAAAAGCGCAACTGGCGCGCCTTTTTCCACGAGCGCGTGCGGTGTGATCATCAAGTCGACAACCGTCCCCTCCAGTGGAAAAGGGGAGAACACGTTGGTGTCGCGCTCAAGCCGTTTCTTGAGCAGGGCTAGTTTCGTGTTTGCCGCTTGAATTCCCAGGATACGCTTCAGCTTTTCAGCGCGACGCCGGGTGTCGTCATCAACGCGGTCGTAGTAAAGTTCGTGAAGCTTGGCGTATGTGCCACCGATCCCGCTTTCCACAGCGTCGGCGTCCGCACGTGTTTTGAGTGCGTCGATGTTGTTGAGGAAACCGCGTTTCTTCAAGAGCGCATCCGAGGCCTCGATTTGCCGGTTGAGTGTCAGCCGACCTTCGTCGAGCGTCAGGTTGCGGTTGAGTGTAAGTTCGAGCCGCGCCAACCCCTCGGCCTTCTTTTTCGCCGCAACCTCGTCCATCAAGGTCAGTTGTTGATCCTCGTCCTTCAGCCGATTGACCTCGGCCTTGGATTCTTCGATCTGGTCGCCAAGCTCGCCTTGATCGATGATCCCGAGGATGTCGCCGGGCTTGACGACTGAGCCGATTTTCACGTCGACACGGGAAAGACGTCCCGCGGCGGGCGCTGTGACTTGAAGAAGGGGGTCATCTTCGCCGACCGACTTCGCGAGGATGATTCCGCGACCTTCGACCTTGAGGGGGGCCTTGTATAGGACGGAAAAAACCGCGAAAACCGCGAGTGTGAAAAAGACGACCGAGAGGACCAGCCAATTTTGCAATGAGACCACCCGAAGCGCGGAGTCGAGCTGCTCGAACGCCTCGGCAGGGCGGTCCTCAACCAAAAAAGCCAGACCGTTATTGTCGCGCTTGCTCAAAGCCAACAACCCTGGTAATGACGGTAAAGGCGATCACGAACGACAAAGATCCCAGGATCGGATCAATCGTCTTGACCAGTTTACACGACGATTACGGATGTTTCTCGCGCAGGCTGACTTTTGTGAGAAGTTGGGTGCAACTGGTCCTGCCAGAGCGCCGGACTTGAGCTTGCTCAAGCAAAGTCGGTGGCTCGCAGGAAAGGCAAATCAGGAAGGTATTTTCGCGGTGGTCCAAAATTGAAAGTCTTGCCGCGTCTGAAATCACCGGGTGTAAGGTTTTGAATTTGTCCGATACGCCCGCCGCCGGGGGGAAGCAGCGGGACGTATCGGTTCTCGACGAACGCGACGTCCGGAGATCATTACGAAACCCATGGCACCGAGCGTGGATCACGAAACAGGCGCTCATGCAATCGATACCCCGGTCGGGACGCCTGACATCTTCCCTGCGTCACGGCATGCTCGGGGTTGAACCGGGGACAGTCGGATCCGGATTGATTGAGGGATCCTGCGAACTTCCCATGTCGGGGAAGCCACCAATAAATCCGCCCGCGACTTTGGCCATTTGTTCATCGCTTAGCTCGGATTTCGGATTTGGTTCAGAGTGGTTCGTCTTTGCCACCTCAACCTTTTTTGAGACAGAGTTCGTTCGCTTGAGATCATCTTGGTGACCCATCGTGGAATCCTCCTTCGTTAACCTGAATTTTTCGGGATACGCCGTATTCCTGCGTGTTGATCGAAGGGGACGAGAGCCGAGGTTGTTTCGCCTCAAGTCTTCTCCGTGACTTCCGCGAGTCGCTGAATTCTTCGTCACCAGTAGATCGCTCAGCATGGTCAGGCGTTGCGCACGACTTCAAAGTTTTTTTTCGGACCAACTCGGATCGATCAGGCTATCAGCACGCTTAAGGTGATTCGAGCCAGGAAATCAATGCACGTTCCCCTCAATTGAATCCGACCCGCCGCACCCTTTCCATTCAAATGCGAGTCCTTTTTCTCGGCCAAGATATTCCAGAGTGCGAATTTTCACCCGGGCGCGCACACACGTTCAAGGGCTTGGATTGTCACAGTGACGAAAGGAATAAGCACGAAACGCATCAAAAACGATTCGTACGATATTAATGCGGGACGGATGGCTGTCAGGTATCGCGATAAGGAGTCTCAAGATATCATGTTAGATGATGTCAAGCGACTGTCGAACTCCCGGTGCTCACTGGATGGGAAGGTTGGTTCTGTGGGGTTGAGGGGTTTGAATCGGCTTGAGCGGGGAGTTTCTTCATGACTCAGCGCGGCGATGCGCACCGTGACCTCCTCTTCGTGCTGCTCGGAATTCAGACTGGCAAGCTCGAAAGAAACGCATTGATCGATGCGTTTCAGGAGTGGGACTGGTTTGGGCAACGTCCGCTTGTGGAGGACCTACTTCGTCGCGGCTTGATCGCGGAAGAAGATCTGACCGCGATTGAGAGACTCGTTGACGAGCGTTTGCGCGCTCAGAGTGTGGAAACTCAATCAACGTTGCCGATCGTTGGCGGCTCGGAAAATAGTGCTCTTTCCGAGACTTTGGGTGCCCGGACGGGTTTATCACCTACGATTTTCGACGCCGGGCAGACGCTGAGCGATCGTCCCGAACGATCGGACTTTCTGCCGAGTTGGGTGCAGGCTCCGGTAGGCGAGAACGGGCCGCATGGTCGCTATCAATTGATCAGGCCTCATGCCGAGGGGGGGCTCGGGATCGTCTCCCTTGCTCGTGATACCGAGTTGAATCGCGAGGTCGCGCTCAAAGAAATCAAGTCTCGCTACGCCGACGACCCGACGAGTCAATCGCGGTTCATGCTCGAAGCGGAGGTTACCGGAAGGCTGGAGCATCCGGGGATCGTGCCGGTCTATGGTCTGGGTGTTGATCCGCATGGGCGACCCTATTACGCCATGCGGTTTATCCGCGGAGAGAGCCTGAAAGACGTGATCGCGCATTTCCACGCCGAGGATTCGCTGAAGCGAGCCCCTGGCGCTCGAGGGCTGGAGTTGCGTAAACTCCTCCGCCGGTTCCTCGATGTTTGCAATACTGTAGAATATGCTCATACCAAGAACGTGCTTCATCGGGACATCAAACCCGCCAACATCATGGTGGGTCCGCATGGCGAAACGCTGGTGGTGGATTGGGGGATCGCCAAGGCAACCTGGCGATCGGACCATCCGCTTCCGACATCCCTCGGAGAAAAGCCGCTCTCTCTCAAGTCAGTTTCGGGAATTACCGAGACGCTTCCCGGATCGACGTTGGGGACGCCCGCGTTCATGAGCGCCGAGCAGGCCAAGGGCGACCTCGAAAAACTCGGGCCTCCGAGCGACGTTTACAGCCTCGGCGCGACCCTTTACAACCTTCTTACCGGCAGACCCGCATTTGAGCAGGAGGATGTGCGATCCATTCTCTTGGCTGTGGAATCAGGAGACTTCCCGCCTCCTCGCAAGCATGACCGGACCATCGCCCCTGCGCTTGAGGCGATTTGCCTGAAAGCGATGAAGCTCGATCCCGTTCATCGTTATTCCACAGCCAGAATGTTGGCGGACGATGTCGAGCGATGGATGGCCGACGAACCGGTCACAGCCCTGCCCGACCCCTTCATCGACCGCGCACGCCGCTGGATGAGGCACCGACGCACGGCTGTGACGGCGGCGACGGTGGCAATGCTGATGGCAGTCGCGGCGCTGGTGGTCGTGCTGGTCGTTCAGCGTAAGGCGAACCAGGATCTCAGTCTCGCCAACGCGCGTGAACACGAGCGTTTTGAACTGGCGATGGAGGCGATCAGCACCCTTCACACTGGCGTCTCCGAGGATTTTCTGCTTCAACAGAAGGAATTCAAAAACCTTCGCGACAAACTATTGAACAAGGCGAAAGAGTTTTATCGTCGACTGGAAGACAAGCTGAAGGATCAATCAGATACCGCCTCCCGAGAATCGCTCGCCGGCGCGCTTTACGAGGTGGGTGAGCTGACCTCAAAAGTTGGCGTGAAAACTGATGCTCTCGCCTCGCATCGAGAGAGCCTGACGATTCGACGCAACCTGGCCTATGGATCAGACTCGACTACGCAGATGAAGCTGGATCTCGGGCGAAGCTTGACCGCGATCGCCGCGATTGAGCAGACGGTCAACGGGATGCAGCCCGGAGCGGAACGCGACTACGAGGAGGCGCTTTCGATCCTCGACCCGCTCTCGCGCCACAGGTCCGACGACCCGGGAATCTTGGCCGCGCTGGCCCGTCTTGAGAGGAGATATGGCCAGCTGTTGGCGGATACGAATCGGCATGAGCGGGCACGGATGATGTACGACCGGTCCATGTCGCTTTGGGAAAAAGTGGTCCAGCGCGAACCCTCAAACATTGCGGCGATGAGCGAAAAAGCGTCGTGCCACCATCAACTTGGCGACCTCCTCGCTCGCCAGTCGCCAACCGACGCTCTGGCGGAGTACGAAAAGGCTCGGCAAATTCGCCGACGGATCGCCGCTGACAATCCCACGCTGCTTCAAGTTCGCGCGGATCTCGCGTCGAGCGACAATACGATCGGCCGACTTCTCGCGAATCATGCGAAAACCGACGAGGCGCTCGAGCGTCTTCGAAGCAGTCTGGCAACACGCAAGGAACTTGCCCGAGAGCATTCAGGCGTCACGGACTTTCATGTCGCCGTCGCCCGAAGCTATCACGTGATCGCAACCGTGCTTTCAAAGAACGGTAGAACTGATGCCGCACTCGAAGCGTACCGCGAGGCGAAGGACATTCGACGCGAGCTTGTTCGCGATAACCCGACCGTTCCGCTTTTCAAAATGGACCTCGCCGCCGCCTCATTCGACATGGCCAGCATTCTCTACATCTTGGGACGGATCGACGAGGCCATCAGCGCGTTCACCGAGGCCAGGACCCTCGAACAAAAGGTCGTGGACGAAAACCCCAACGTGCCCCGCTTTCGCCGTGACCTCGCGCTGAGCCACCTCGCCTTCGGAAAGATACTCGCCGACACGACGTTGGTTTCCGGAGCCATCGAGAGCTACGAGAAGGCTCGTGACATCTTGAAGAATCTGAGCGAACTTGAGCGAACCAACAAAGAGTATGCGCTGGAACTGGCGATCTGCTACCAAATGTTGAGCGAACTTTTCGGCTCGAACGGTCAGCCCAAGGCCGCGTTGGAGAACGATGCGCTCGCTCGCTCGATCCTCGAATCGCTCCTCGTTGAAAGGGCGACCGACACGCGTCCCAAAAAGTATCTGGCGCTCTGTGATCTCGGGTCCGGCACGTTGCTCCTGAGCGAGGGGCGATACGAACAAGCCAGGGACCGCCTTCAGAATGCGAAAAAGGCCCTCCTTTCACTCCTGGAGAGTGAGCGGAATCAGACCAACTATCGACAGGCTCTCGGAATGACCGAGGACGCGATCGCCTCGCTTGAAGCCCGCACTGACCGTCCACTACAAGCCCTCTCAGCGAATGAGCGCGCGCGAGAAGCGTGGACTTCACTTTTGATGATCGAAGCCTCGAACTTTGAGAACCGCGAAGGTGAGGCTGAGAATCTTCGAGGTCTTGGCGAGTGTCTACGACATTCCGGGCAGCTCGAAAAAGCGAGCACCGTTTATGAAGCCGCGAGGACGATCGCGGAGAGTCTCGCGCGGGCAAACCCGCGAGTCCGACGATTTCAGATTCAACTGGCATCGAGTGAAAAGGAACTCGGAGCCGCGCTTGCGATGAGCGGTCAGCAGGAGCGCGCCTTGATCGCCTTGAATCACGCCATCGAGATTCTCGACAGGACCTCGCAACTCGGGGCGGGCGAGCAATTCCTGAAAACATGTGCAGGCGCGCTAATTTTTGGCCTCACACATCGGCGTGAAGCGGCGAACGAGGCGGAACGCGCTCTGAGACGGGCTTTCGAATCGGGGTTCCGAGACTTCGACGTGATCAGGGTCAACCGTGATCTGGAGCCGATCCGATCGCTTCCTGAGATTCAGCGACTGATGGATGAGTACGGATTTCCGGTCCATCCCTTCGTCGAACCCGAGTCGGGAAGGGAACCAGGACCTTTTATCATCAAGAACAACTCGTCCTGAGCCCGTTTTTGCTCCGAACAACCACGGCCTTGATGGCCCAACGGATTGTCACGGCGAACTGTACGAAACGGATTCAAATGAGGCCGCGCCCTCACCGCCGCACAGCCGCGTCGCGCGCTCGTAGGGCAACGACCGAGCTGCCGAAGACTTCGATCGGGGTCGAGCCGACAAAGGGCCGATAGGCTGGGAGTTTGACCCGGCGGGGGGAGGTTCCGGGGGCGGCGAGGTGAAGGTTGACGCAGCGGGCCAGTGCGACGCTGAAGCCCGCTGCCCCGTCTCCGTCGAGGTGGACGCCATCAAAGAAGAGATCGTGAACGTAGCCAGAGTAACGAGCGTCCAGCACGACAAGCTCGGGGTGCCGCTCCTGTACCAGATTCAGGAACCGATCGAACGCCGCTTCCTCGCCGAGGTAACGCATCCACGCCTGGTTGATCGGCGAGAACGGCGGGATCACCCAGAATACGGTGATGTCACGCCGCTTGGCAAGGTTGAGGAACCGCTCCAGGTAGATCGCGTTGACCGGGTCGCACGACCCATCGCTGACCTGCGGCTCCGCGTCCGGCGGCAAGGCTCCTTCCTGGTACGAGCGTTTGCCATGGACCTGCGCGCCACCGTTGAACGTCCAGTTCCGCTCGAAGCCAGGCGCCACGTCGCGGAGATGGATGGGCTGATTGTTCAATGCTGCGAGCACGTTTTCGCGGATCTCGAACCGGTTCTTCACCGCCGCGAGGACCCGGTTGAGCGTCACCCGCACGAAAAAGTCGGGCTCGCGTAAAACCCTCGACAGCTCAGCAAGCTCGGCAAAAGTGAGGAGGTCGGCCCAGGGGTAGGGGCGCTTCGTCGAGCGCGGGCCTTCTTTGAGGATTTCGCAGTTGAAGTCAACGAGAACGGCGCGAGGCCGCCCCCCTCGCTCAAGCACGCGACTCAACATCATGTATGAAGCCGGCGCTGGGGCGCTCAGCAGAGCGAGGTTGAACGCCGACTTGCCGGTCTCATGTTCGAGCACTTGGGGGACGACGCCGAACTTGATCAGGCTGTCGCCTAAGCAGAGGATCTCGGCGGACTTGCCGCGGTAGTTGAGCTGCCGGGCAGTGAACCGCCAACTTGCGGCTTGCCCGCTGATCAGAGCGAAGTCCCGCCGCACCTTTTGTGTCTCGAAGGCCCCGACCAGCCCGATCATCCCGATCAGGCCCCAGGGGATCGCCCGTTGACAAGGCGAGCTGCTCGTCGCTTGCATCGCGGCTCCTCACGCAGGCTCGAAACGTCCATGCTGACGCCCCCTCTCCGTCCGTTCTGTCTGGCGTAGATGAGGAGATTATCCCGGCATCGTTAAACTATCGGCCCGGTCTCGGCAATTTCTTTTGAAAAAAACAGCGGAACTGTTTCATTTACCACGGAATGAATTCGTGGCAGTTAAATTTTCCTTCTCTATCGCGCCTTTCCCAATTCCCACTCTTCCAGATTTTTGCGATTTAATTCGTCGATGCACTTCATGGCGGCGCGTATCGCCGAAAGACTACTCCCCACGTACTTCTCGACGACAGCGGCCGCGATTTCAAAAGCCACCACATTCTCGACGATCACACTCGCCGCGGGAACTGCGCAGACATCCGAGCGTTCGTAAGCGGCGGGTTGCGGGGCTTTGGTCGCCATATTGATGGAGGGGCCACGTGCCGCGAGCGTACTAATCGGCTTCTTCGCCGCTCGCACGATGATGGCCTCGCCGTTGGAGGTGCCTCCTTCAATACCACCGGCATTGTTCGAAGGACGGCGGAACCCGAATCTGCGATCGTCGGGGGCATGATCCGGGTCGTACTCGATCGGGTCCATGACCTTCGAGCCGGGTCGTCGGGCGGCTTCGATACCCAACCCGATCTCGACGGCTTTGATCGCCTGGATACTCATCACGGCGAGTGCGATTCTAGCATCGAGCTTCCGATCCCATTGGGCATGACTTCCCAACCCGATCGGGCAGCCCGTCACGAGGGTTTCGACCATTCCCCCAAGCGTATCTCCGGCTATTTTCGCGGCGTCGATCGCGGCGATGATCTTGGGGTCGACCTCCGGGTTCAGCGTGTAAACGGGGCTGGCGTCGCGGACCCGCGGATCGAGTGAGAGCGGTGAGGCGTCGATCCCCCCAAGCTCGCGGACGTAGCCGAAAACCGTGATCCCGACCGCGCGCAACAGCAAGCGAGCGAGGCCGCCAACCGCCACCCGCAGTGCCGTTTCCCTCGCGCTGGCACGTTCGAGGACCTGGCGGATGCCGGTCTGATAGCTGAGGGAACCTGCCAGGTCGATGTGGCCCCCGCGGGGCGCGGCGGGCTCGGTGAGACGTTCAAGTTTGGCGTCGTTGTTCACCAGTCGAATCGTGATGGGCGCTCCGGTGGTCACTCCGTGATAGGTGCCGGAATCGACGATCACACGGTCGGTCTCCAGGGTCTGGCGCTTACCGCGACCATACCCCCCCTGCCGTCGCTTCAGTTCGATGTTGATGAATTCGTGGTCGAGAGTGATCCCCGAAGGAAAACCCTCGACGATCGCCGTGAGAGCCGGGCCGTGCGATTCGCCGGCGGTCAAATAACGGAGCATGTCACTTCCACGGGAACGTCTTGCCGGTAAGGATCTCGTACGCGTCGATATATTTGTCGCGGGTGCGCGCCACGATGTCGGGCGGAAGCGGCGGGGGTGGGCTCGACTTGTCCCAACTCTTCGTTTCGAGCCAATCCCGGACGTATTGCTTGTCGAACGACGCCTGAGGACGCCCCGGCGTGTAGGCCTCCAGCGGCCAGTAGCGTGAACTGTCCGGGGTCAAAACCTCGTCGACAAATCCAAGCGAACGTCGGCCGACGGCATCGGGAATCCAACCCAACTCAAACTTCGTATCGGCCAGGATCAAGCCAGAGCTTTCGGCATAGGTGCGGGCGTCGGTGTAGGCGTCGAGGCTTATCGTTCGAATCTCTTCGGCAAGGCCTCGAGCCGCTCCGAGGGCCTCTTGCATCCGAGAAAACGGGACATTCTCGTCGTGGCCGGACTCCGCCTTTGTGGCCGGTGTGAATAGAGGCGGTTCGAGCCGACTACTCTCGACCAGGCCGACGGGAAGCCTCTCGCCGCAGACCGTGCCTTTCGCTTGATATTCCTTCCAGCCGCTTCCGGCCAGATAGCCGCGCACAACGCACTCGAAGGGAAAGACTTCGGCCTTCTTCACGATCATCGACCGGCCTTCCAGATCATTCCGCGTCGCGGTGTCCAGCGCGAGACCGGAGTCATCCAGGTTGGTGGAAATCAAATGGTGATTGAACTTCAATCGCCCGAACCAGAAGGCGCTCAAGGCTGTGAGCACGCGCCCCTTGTCGGGGATTCCGGTGGGTAAGATCCAATCAAACGCGCTGATGCGGTCGGTGGCGACGATCAGGAGCCGATCGCCCCCGAGGTCGTAAACATCACGGACTTTGCCTTGACGCCTGGGGAGGCCATTCAAGGACGATTCAAGCAGTGCCACGCCGCGATCCTTCCGTCCCCGGTGCCTTGAAGACGCGACGACCCCTGGCCGTGCTCGCCTTCTGTTCAGGAGTTTAAACCAAACCAAGCAAGCCCACAAGATCGCACGATCAGCGTGGAGAGACCGTCACCTTGGCAGGCGCGAGGCATGTCCGATCGTTGCAGACCTGGAAATGAAGTGCGAAACGAAGCGGCGTCTTGATCGCTCTGGTCTCCGCCTTGTCAAACCGCACCACGGCCTTCAGGGCCACCTTGTCTTCATAAAGGGAGACCTGCTCTGTGCCGCTGGAGGTCAGGACCTTTGGCGTTCCCTTGGGATAATCGACGCGGACGAGCGTGGCACCCTGATCGGGTTCAAGAACGAGGCGCGTTGGCGGAATTTCCGCAAGGCCCGTGGGATTGGCGTAGATGTGCCAGCCTTTCCCGATCGCGACGGTGAACTCAAATTCGGTTTGAGGGTCAGCGCCCGCCTTCACTTCGCCTTGCCTGCCGGTGACAGTCACAAGCTGTTCCTCAGCGGTGGGGGGAGTCTTGGGCTTCGTCGCGGTTTCGGTTTCCGAAACTT
Source organism: Isosphaeraceae bacterium (assembly GCA_043784005.1). Classification (GTDB taxonomy): domain Bacteria; phylum Planctomycetota; class Planctomycetia; order Isosphaerales; family Isosphaeraceae; genus JAYUFP01. Next base: position 10,133 of record JAYVYS010000267.1, on the reverse strand, counting down.
GAGCGGAATCCAGGTACTCTTCCAGACCGACCAACATGAGAGGGGCCGACGCGGGGCTTTGTCCAAGAGTGGCGCTGAAGGCGTCGAGCGTCTTGCCCGCGATTTCGAGATACTTTGGCTCTTTCGTGAGCGCAGCCAGGGCGACAAGGTTCCGGATCGCCACGCTGTTGCCGCTCGGCAAGACGTTGTCGTGGGGATCTTTAGGACGCGCGATCAAACTTTCGTGGTCCTCGGATGTGTAGAAGAAGCCGCCGAGTTTTTCATCGGAGAAGTCGGCGATCATGCGATCGGTCAAAGCTCGTGCCTGCTCAAGGCGCTTTTGGTCCCCTGTCGCGGCGTGAAGCCTCAACAAGCCGTGCGCGAGGAAGGCGTAATCTTCCAGATAGGCGGGAAGCTTCGCCTGGCCGACGCGATACGTTCTCAAGAGACGGCCCTCGGGCGTCCGCAATTTCGCCAACAAGAAGTCTGCGGCTTTCTCTGCGGTCTCACGAAAGCGCGGCTCTTTCAGGAGTCGGAACCCATCGGCATAGGCCGCGATCATGAGACCGTTCCACGAGGTCAGGATCTTGTCGTCGCGCAGTGGAGGAGTGCGCCGTTCGCGTGCATTGAGGACTTTCTCACGAAGCGGAAGCAGCCGCGCCTCCATCGCCTCGGGAGTGGTTTCGAGGGTGGCGGCCTGCTCCGCGCGGGTTCGCGGTTCCATCAAGACATACCGGTTCTTCTCGAAATTCGGATCGCGCTTCAGGCCATAGACCTGGCTGAATGCGTCGTGGTCTTTTCCTGACCCGAGCAAGGTTTTCAGCTCATCGCGGGTCCATACGTAATAGGCACCCTCTTCGCCTTCGGTCTCGGCGTCGAGGGCCGAGTAAAAGCCGCCTTCGGGCGAGGTCATTGTGCGGGCGATGAAACCGAAGGTCGCTTCCGCCTCCGTCCGCCATCGCGGGTCGCCCGTCAGCTCGAAGGCCAGCAGATGCGCGGAGGCGAGTTGGGCGTTGTCGTAGAGCATTTTCTCGAAGTGGGGAACGATCCAGTACCGGCTCGTGGCGTACCGGTGATAGCCACCCGCGAGTTGGTCGCGGATACCGCCTCGGGCCATTCGGTCCATCGTCGTGAGGACCATCGTCAGCGCGTCGGCTCCGCTTGGTTTGACGGGTGCCGTGATGCCGGCTTTCGCACGTCGGTGCTGGTCGAGAAGGAAGACGAGGTTGACGGGTTCGGGAAACTTCGGCCTGCGGGCGTTATCGGGATCGAAGCCAAAGCCGCCGTACTCCGGGTCGAACTGCTCGGCAAGTGCGGCGCGGCCTTCGACGGCCATTTTGTGAGAGAGGGTTTCCCGTTTCTTGAGTGCTTGCGAGGCGAGTGAACGGCGGACCATCGTCGAAAGCCGGTCGGCATCGCGTTCGACTTCCACCCGATGATCGCGCCAGGCTCCCGATACCCGGTTGAGGAGACTTGGAAACCCTTCCAGACCTTCGCGGTCCTTGGGAGGGAAATACGTCCCGCCAAAGAAAGGTCGACCGTCGGAAGTCAAGAACATCGACATCGGCCAGCCGCCGTTTCCGAAGACCTGGAGTGCCGACATGTAAACCTGGTCGACGTCGGGACGCTCTTCGCGGTCCACCTTGACACAGACGAATCCGGCGTTGAGCTTTTTGGCGATCTCCGCATTCTGAAACGATTCCCGCTCCATGACGTGGCACCAGTAGCACGACGAGTAACCGACGGACAAGAAAATCGGCTTCTTCTCAGCCTTCGCCTTGGCAAAAGCCTCCGGACCCCAGGGGTACCAGTCGACCGGGTTATGAGCGTGAAGCAGCAAGTAAGGACTGGTCTCTTTCGCAAGTCGATTCGCGGGGCCTGTCGGCTTCGGTTCGGGCCAAGCCGACGCCTGACGAGCGATCACCGAGGCCCAACAGAGAGCAAACATGATTACCAACGACCGGCCTCGTAGCCGCGACGAGAGGGAATGGCGTCGTGTGGTCATTGGGTCTCCTTACGCGAACCGGGATGAGGCGAGGCGGGACTCGGCCCGCGATGTCTCACGATTCTACGAAAGTTGACCGTGTTGACCAAGGGCTGCGAAAGATGAGGTGTTGAACCTCGAAATCGCTCAATACCTGGAATTATCCTCGGAAAGGCAGGAACACGATGACTTGATCCTTAATCTCTTCTTCCAGCATGTACTCCGCGATGACGAGGATGTCGTCGATGGCCGAACCGATGGACTGCTCGTTGGTCGTGGCGATGAGGCCTGGTATGGGTTCTCCCGCCTCCATATGCTGGAATGCGAAACCGATCATCGTGTTGCGGTCGTTGGTAATGAGGATTCGGTTCTCCGCCGCAGCCCAGGTTAGGACTTTTGGGTCGGGCGTTCCTTCGGGGCAGGCATCTTGGGCACGCACAGGGTCGATCTCTGGTCTACGGCGGCGCAAGCCGCGAATAATCTCGCCGTGGACATCGGCGTCACTGGCCAGCCGGAGCATCAGCCTCCTCCATGACACCGCGGCGCGCAAGGAGTTCTTCCCGCGAGACGCGCGGGCGTTCGGTTTCGATTTTTGTCCGGACGGCTTCAGCTTCAATTTCTCGTCGCTTCAGATAGGCCCTTACTTCGTCGTGATGCCGGAGATAGTAGGCAATGACGGCGTGGACATCGGCCAGTACCAGAGTGTCGTAGGCACGGACCATGTCTTCCGGGGACATGCCGTTGTCGTATTGCTCGACAACCAAATCGAGACTGATGCGACTGTTGCCGAGGCGAACGACACCTCCCTGGTCCGTGCGAAAAGGGAGACTGTCGGTACGGAAGGGAAAGACGTAGGTCACTCCTTGCGCGACCGCCGCCATCATTGCCTCATCCGCCATATGAGAGAGTAGCTCGGCCGAATCAGGCCGGGCGAACAACTCCTCCCACCGCGAATCGGACTCAATCTCCTGGAGGATGATCGAGGCGATCGCCTCTTGATCCGACTCGGGGAGTTGTCTGGCTTTGAGGAAGGCCTGCTCCATGAGTTGCGACATGTTCATTTCCTCGCGATCGTTCCAGACCGAATCCGCCTGCATTCAGCATACTCCACGAGGATGGCCCACGACCAGCCAAGGCAAGTCCGTTCGGCTGCGGTGCGGCATTGGCCGACCTACTCAACTCGGCGGGCGAGGCGATGATTCGAAAACGTGTGGCATCTATCTGGTCAGGCCGGCCTCAAGCGACGCAACACCGGCTCCTCACATCCCACGACATCGACCAAATGGCGGAGGCAAACCAAACCCCAGTGTTGGAGCGGGCCGGGATACTTGTCGCTGGCGAATGTGTACCGCGCCAGGTAGTCACGGAAGTGGGACTTGCTATATACGCGGAAGTGCCGCCCCTGGAAAACCTCGGTGTCGTCCCACGCGGTGAACGACTCGTTGCAGACGCTGTACGCGACATAGGAGGGCCAAACCAACTCGAATAACTGGCAACTCGGGTCGGACTCGACAGCCACCACGCCGCTAATCATCTTTCCTGGGGCCACCTCGAAGTCCTCAGGCGGCCCATCAGCTTTCGCTTCCTCGATCACCACCCGCAACGTGTTTTCCTGCGGTTCCCAGCTTTCGCGGAGAAAAAGGTACTGGCAGGCGTTGATCGTGTCACGCATCAGATGGCCTTTGCGATCGTGCAAAGAAGTGCTCAGCAAACATTCATTAGGAGACGGACCCAGAGTTAAGGTTCACATGATTGAGATGAGTTTTCGACCTTTGAATCCCTTCGTACTCCTTGACTCTTTATTCCGACACGTGAAGAGATGAACGCCTTGACCTCGGGGCTCAGATCGTCCAATGGAAGGGTCATGAATTGATTTGTGCCGATGATGAGCAGCCAGAAGTCCTTAAATTGCCAAAGCGCTGAAAAGGTCGACCAGGGTGTCGAAAAGGTCCCGGCCTGGGAAGAGACGCGGAATTCCGCGTCGGTGAGTTCGATGACGGCGTGAGGCTTGCCCATGCGCTGGAGTTTGGCGATGCCCTGCCTGTAGTGAAGGAAGTAGCTGCCGACAACGAGTAGGGACAAAACTCCAGCGGCCCCGCAGATGATTCCCGTTTGCAACGTGCCGGGCTGAGATGCGACGAGGTACGCTCCGGCCACGACGACGAGCCCAAGTGCGACGAAGCCGCCTTTTCCAAAGCTCCGGCACACGAATGCCCACGTGGACCGTCTGATGAGCGCGGGAGTGTAGGTTAATGTCGCTGTGAGCATCGCGGGATCTCTCGAAGGGCTAACGACAAGATCCGATCGACGAGGGTTTTCAGACCCCGTGGCAATGGGATATAAGTCAAGCCGCGATAACCATTCCGAGCACGACGGAGAGGGGAGACCCTCGCCGATCGTAAATCGTGAAATCGGGAGGTGATTCACCGCCGACTCGTCGAACGCTCAGCGCCGGACCGGGGCCGCGACTTTGAAGTGGGCGAAGTCTTCGATCTTGTCTTTGTCGTCGCCCGACTCGTCGTGGGTCAGGAAGACGCGGCAGACGGCGGGGCCGGGTTTGACGGCCTGGACGCGGATGCCCAGTTCGATCATCTTGCCGGGGCCGAGGCGGGGGACCTGCGGGAAGATGCAAAGGCCCGGATCCGCCTCTGAGCGGCCACCAGGTTTATCCGTGCCGTAGATTTCCTTGGGCTCGACCGTTTCCGAAAGCTTGGCACTGATGTTGATCCCGGTCGCCTCTTTCGTCCCCTTGTTCACGATCTTGATCCGGTAGGTCGTGACGTCGCCGACGTCCACCACCCGACGGTTCTCGGACACCTCCATCTGGAGGTCGGCAAGTCCGGAGACGTTCGTCGATTTCGTATCCTTCGCCAGCAAACCCGTGTCGGCGCGAGCCTCAACAGCGACCTGGTACAGGCCGATGCCCCCCATGCGAACCTCGAACGCGAAGGACGCTTTCTCACCCGCGTCGAGCTGCGGGCGAATCCAAGAAAGCTTGCGGCTGGTGGCGTCCCAGGTCGCTCCAGGGGGCAACGCAAAGAGACGACCACTCACCGGCACGGTGGCCAGGATCTTGACGTTCCGGGCCGGAGCCGTGCCGGGGTTCTCGATGGTGAGTTCGTACTTGGCGAGGATGTCGGTGAACCGCTCCTCGGGGCCGGTTAGCTTCAACGCGAGCTTGGGTTCGACGACGTTGACCTTCACCAGTGCCGTCGCATCAGGGGAACCGGGGACCACATCGGGACTCTGCACCACCACCTGGCAGGTCTGCTCGCCCCCTTGGATCGTGTCGGCGGTCAATACGGGCAAGTCGAGCCGCTCGCCAGGGTTGATCACGGCGATGGGTTCTTGTTCGAACAGATTTTGATCATTCGACTCCCCCGCCTCGTGGCGCAGGCCTGTGCTGAGCTTCGCCTGGACGACCACCTGGCGAGCGGGGCCGTCGCCGGTGTTGGTGATGGCGATCTTGAACTCGACGGGCCGACCGCGCAGGGCCTTGTTGGTCGCCGGAAGCAATTCGAGTTTGAGCTTGGGTTCGCGAACCATTGTGCGCGATCGCCCGCCCGCCTTCATGATGACGGTCGCGGCGTGTTCGAACGCACCCACTTTCATCGGCTTCACGCTCACGGTGATGACCCGTTCCGAACCCGCGGCGACCGTGCCGAGCGCCCAGGAAAGGAGTGCGTCGGTTTTCTGAGCCTCGGGCTGGCTGGAGACGAATGCCAGCCCCTCGGGCAACTGGTCGCGTACCACCACACCCAGAGCGTCGGTCGCGCCGCTATTGCGGACGATGACCTTGAGCGTCGCCGATTGACCGATATTCATGGCTTGCGGGGCCAACACTTCCACCGAGAGTCCAATGTTCTGACGACCGATCGGCAGACGTTCGGCAGGCAAGACAAATTCGGGATCGACGTCGCGAGCGGCGGCGGGAGATGGCTGACCAGGACGCTCGGAGGCTGCCGGTAAGTTGCTTCCTTCAGCGGGCGTCGTGGCGGGAGAAGTCCCGGCAGCCTGAGCACGGATTGTCTCGGGATCGTTCGGAGCGAGCAACTCCGAGGGATCTCTGGCGGGAGACGGCGTGGGAAGTTCGGTGGGAACGGGAAGTTCCTCCGCGACTTTCGCGAGCTTGGCTTTCGGCTTCGAGGGGGGCGGGCCTGCCTTGGGAGGCTCGGGACCGAGGTCCGCGGGTGCTTCGGCAGGGAACGGATCGGGGGCCTCGCTCGCGGGGAACCCCTTCTCCTTGCTAACCGGCAAGTTGAGCGGACCCTCGCTTTTCGGCATAGGCGTCGCCATCGGCACGTCGTCATGCGCCGAGGCCGCAGGCATCGCGAGGGCGATTCCCACGGCGGCGATCGCCGTTCCGATCCGCAGATAAAGTCGCCGGCCCATGAGTCTTCGGTCCCTTCCTTGGGAGCGGCCCCATTTCGCACTGCGTTCCGGAGCGGATGGGCAGATCCGAACGCCGGTCCCTGGATTCATTCCGAGTCCTTTCGGAACGTTCCCCGACGGGCACGGAGGCCGCGCAATGGTGGTTCCGGCCCAAGATGGAACGTGTCTTATCAGAAGAAGACGGACACCGGAAGATCAGTTTAGCGCTTCGATCTCGATGGCGAGCCGGTGGGCGACGGTTCCCGGACTTTCGTCCTCATTGAACGGCCAAGAGCGGACCTCGGCCAGGCCCCGAAACCACGTCCCCTGACGCTTGGCAAACTGACGGGTTCTTGCCTGAATGTTGGCGACGGTCTCATTGAGCGAGATTTGACCGTTGAGGAAATCGATCACCTCGCGATATCCCACGCCCTGCGCGGGGACGTTGTGCAACGGTTTCGGGCCGGTGATCAGGGCACGAACCTCATCGACGAGCCCCGCGTCAAACATCTGGACAACGCGGCGGTCGATGCGATCGCAGATTTCCTTGCGAGGGCGTGCGAGGGCGAACACGGGGACGCCTTCGGGACCGCGCGTGTCGTGTTCCTTTTGGAAATGACTGAGCGGCCGACCAGTCAAACTCGCGACCTCGAGCGCCCGGACGATCCGGCGGCGGTCGTTAGGATGGAGTCGGGCGGCGGTCGCGGGGTCGACCACGGCGAGCCTCGCGTGCAAGGCGAGATCCCCGAGAGCTTCGGCCTCGTTTTCGAGGTCGCGACGTAGTCCGACATCCGCGGCCGGGCCATTGAAAAGCCCTCGGAGTAACGCCTTCAGGTAGAGGGGAGTTCCTCCGACGAAAAGCACACGTTTCCCGTTCGCCTCGATCGTTGTGATCGCCTTCGCGGCCATCGCCAGGTATTCCGCGACACTTGCCGATTCCCAAGGGTCGATGACATCGATCAGGTGATGCGGCACCCCTTGACGTTCGGCTGCGGTGGGTTTGGCGGTGCCGATATTCATCCCGCGATAGAGGGTCATCGAATCGAGCGCGACGACTTCGGCGTTCAGGAGCCTGGCGAGGGCGACACCTACGGCCGTTTTTCCGGAAGCCGTCGGACCCGTCAGATAGGTCGCGCGATGAAAAGGGTTCTTGAAAGGCGGCACGAAAGTCATGATCGCTCAAGGGAACAAGATGCGATCGCGGAGCGGTTTCGCATGGACGATGGGTCCTCGGCATTCAATGGTATCGGATGATCCATGACGGAAACAGTCCGGCGTTTGAGATCAGCCGCGAGTCAATCGCGAATGAAGCCGCAAAAAATCGCGGGTCATGCCAATCTTCGCAACGGTTCGACTGGCCCGACAACCGATACATAGAGTGCATTCGCTTTCGATTGACGAAAAAACCTTGGTGTGATACCTCCTGCCCCAAGACGATCCGCCGTCTCATCCCGCGAATCGCACCTCTTTGCTCAACGGCGTCGTTCGACAGGACCGCTCCACCGAGTTGCTTTCTTTGCCAATCTTCCCCATCTTGACGCGAGAACGAACCGACGGTTGTTCTTACGTCCCTTTCTTCTAAAAGGTCGAAGTCCAGACCATGCCCACGACCAAATCTTCACAGCTTCTTTCCACGGTTCTCCCTGAGATCGAAAAGTCGGACGTCGATACGGTCCGCAAATTCCTGATCGCCCACCGCGATGAGGAAGGCCAGGCGCGACCGATGGGACTCGTCGCGGAAGCCAAAGGACCGACCTTCCGCAACGGCATTCCCCGAGCCCGCATGCGTTCGGCGATCAAATCGACAAGCTGAGGTCGCTCATTCGGGCTCGTCGATCTTGGGTTTCGCGGCGTTGACGGGCAAGTCGACGTCGAGGGATTCTAGCGAAGTGATCATCAACAGCCCATTCTTGACCTCGTAGGCGAGCCCGAGCGATTTGAGGAGACGAGTTAGCGATTCCCGCAGCGGCTCCTTCTCTTTGGAATCCACAGAGACTGGCGAAGACATGGTCTTCTCTGCCTCTTGCAGCCCGATGGGGTCGACGTAGATGGCAAGCCCGCCGTCGTTGGGTCCTTGCGTGGATTTCTTGATGAACTTGAGGACCTCCTCAAGTGGAGTCTTCTTGAAGTGAAGAGGGATGGGGCCGTTAAGCTTGGCCAGCACGGCCCGATTGATTTTGCGAGTGTCGAGCAAGACACCTTGGTCTCGCCTCGAAACAATGTGCAATAGCCCTCCCTTCACCTCGAAGGTAAGGCCGCGAGTCCCGAGCAGATATTGAAGCGTTTGCTCCAACGTTTCGGCCGGCTCGGTTTGGTAGGTGACCGGCGATGTCATCGTCAGGGAACGTGCTTGGAGCGCTTTCGGATCGACGAAGATCGGGACGCCGGGGTCGTCGTTCTTGGGCGAAGCGGTCGCCGCTTTCACGACCTTGAGGACGTCTTCAAGTGGCACCGCCTTGAAATCGAACGGCACGACCTTCGTCAGCTTCCGCTCGATCGCCTTGTTCAAAACGGTCGCCTCGGGAGTGTCTCCCGAAGGAGGAGTGATATCCTGCGCCATGAAGGCGGCGAGCACAGGGCATAAGACGGTTGCGAAGAAGATCATCATGCGTCTCCTCGATCTCGAAGCAGGGAGCAACCCGACGGCTCTGTTAGACCTCATTGTCGTGCCGAAGGTTCCCCAAGTCCCTCTCCGTCCGGTAGAGGCTTGCTAACCCCTCTCGCTTCTGTTCGACTGAGATCAGATCAGGGCTCACGGCCTCTGTATCTTATCCATCGTTTCCGCGGGGTCTTCGCAGTAGAGTCGGGTCCAGGTTGGTTCGGTGCGAGAGCGGAAACGCGGCCGTGTGCCCGCCGTCCTCGAGGCCATAATGTCACCCACAGCGTCAGTGGTTGAGCTAGTCCCCGTCCTTGACGGGGCCACATCGTCATCGACTTCGGTTAACGACCTGGCGATCCGGGTCGGCACGGTGAACGGTTCGGGGAGCCAATCGGCAAACCTCGTGCTGCTCCGCGCGTTGTACGGCATGGGCATTCCTTGCAGCGGAAAGAACGTCTTTCCGTCGAATATCGAGGGCCTGCCCACCTGGTTCCACATCCGTGCCAGTGCCAGGGGTTACGTCGCCCATTGGCCCGATCCGCATATCCTCGTTTGCATGAATGTACAGACCGCCGCCGATGACGTTCGAGCGCTCAGACCGGGCTCGGTCTGCATCCATCGCGACGATATCGACCTGAAGGGCATTCGCGACGACGTCCGTTTCTTCGCCGCTCCACTGGGCAAGCTCGCCGAGGGAGCCTATCCGTCGGACGGCAAGGACAAGGGGTATCGCGATAAGCTTCGGAAAGTCGTGAACATGGTCTACGTCGGCGTGGTCGCCCACGCGACGGGGATCGAGATGGAGGCGGTCGAGGCGGGCATTCGACGCGAATTTCCTGGCCGAAAGGCAAAGGCCGCTGAGATCAATATCGCCGCCGCCACCGCGGGGTTTGAGTGGGCTCAGACCAACATGCCCCACGACTTGCCGTTCCGGGTCGCGCGGATCGATGGGATCTCGAACCAGATCCTCATTGAAGGGAACAAGGCGGCCGCGCTCGGCGTTTTGTTTGGCGGAGCGAGCGTGTTGACGTGGTATCCGATCACACCTTCAAGCAGTTTTGCCGAGTATGCCGAGGAGTTTCTCAAAAAGCACCGCGTCGACCCCGATGGCAAGCGCACATTCGCCGTGGTGCAGGCGGAAGACGAACTCGCAGCCATCGGCATGGCCGTCGGTGCGGGCTGGGCAGGCGCTCGGGCGAT
>JAYVYS010000266.1:0-2563 GCA_043784005.1 Isosphaeraceae bacterium | reverse complement strand
CGCCCGCCAGGCCCGGCGATCGTGTACGTGACCCTTCAGCGCACCGCCGACACCCTGGCCTCGTCACTGGCCAATCATGGATTTGACGCCACCGCCTATCACGCGGGCCTCAAGGACGAGGTTCGCCACGACGTACAAGAGCGATTCATGGCCTCGCCTTCCATGATCGTGGTGGCGACCATCGCCTTTGGCATGGGTATTGATAAGTCGGATATTCGTTCCGTCTTTCACTTCAACCTGCCGAAAGGCCTGGAGAGCTACGCCCAAGAGATCGGCCGCGCGGGACGTGACGGCAAGCCAGCGTACTGCGAGATGTTCGCGTGCGACGAAGACCTGACCACTCTGGAAAATTTCGCCTACGGAGACACGCCCACCCGTGAGGCGATCGGTTCACTGCTCGAAGACATTCTGGGACGAGGCGTGGAATTTGATGTTTCGACTTATGAACTCTCCAACTCCCATGACATTCGTTCGCTTGTGGTCGAGACGATTCTCGCCTACCTCGTTCTGGAGGGCGTTCTGGAGGCCGCGGGATCGTTTCAGTCCGAGTACAAGATCAAAGCGATTCGGCCGATCGCGGAGATCGTCGCGGGCTTCGATCGAGATCGCGCCGCGTTTTTAAAAGATGTGTTCAAGCAGGCACGTAAGGGAACGACCTGGCTCACCCTTGACCCCGCGGCGGCGGCGCTTGCGCTGGGTGAAACGCGGGATCGGATCAGCAAGGCCCTTGGATACCTCGAAGCGAAGGGTGAAATCACACTTCAGGCATCGGGCTTTCGGCAGATTTATCGGCTCAATACGGCGCGAATGGAGTTCGCGGGTCTTCACGACTTGCTCGCCAAGCGGTTCCTGAAACGCGAAGAGCGTGAGATTACCCGGGTGCGCGGTATGCTAAAATTCGCTCATGACAATCGATGTCTCACGGGGCGATTGCTCTCTTATTTTGGCGAAGACCTGGAGCGTCTCTGCGGTCATTGTGGACCGTGCATGGGCGACATAACGATGTCGAGGCCGGCCGTTCGGGAGCGGAGGCTCGACGCCGGAGACCACCAAGCAATCGAAAAAGTCCAAGCGATGAATCATAAGGCCGTCCAGACCCCAAGACAGAGCGCGCGCTTTCTCTGCGGTCTGTCTTCGCCCGCGACAAGCCGAGGGGGGCTGTCGAAGCATCCCCTCTTCGGTGTACTCACTGACAGGCCTTTCGGCCTTGTTTTAGCTGCGGCCGAGACCTTTTGAAACGAGTCCTACCGCCGATGGTCTTCACAAAACGTTCCAAGCTATGCGCGATGTTCTTCCTGGAATACCTGATCAAGGGGGCCTGGCTGCCCCTGCTCGGCCTTTACATGGGGAGCCGGTATCTGGATTTCACGGGGTTTCAGCAAGCCTGGATCTTCAATGCGTTCGCAATCGCGTCGGTCACCGGCATGTTCTTCGGCGGCCAGCTCGCGGACCGCTACGTCTCGCAAGAGAAGTTTCTCGCGGTTAGCCATCTCATCGGGGGCTTAGCGATTCTGGGGCTGGCGTATGCGAAGACGTTCTGGCCGTTCTTTGGGTTGATGCTGTTGCATTGCTTCTTTTATGTTCCGACGTTATCGGTCGCGAATGCCATCGCATTCGCCCACGTCGACGACCCTCGAAAGGACTTTGGCCTGGTCCGTCTTTGGGGAAGCATCGGCTGGGTGAGCGCCGCGTGGCCCTTGATCTTCATCCCGATCGACTGGGCACGGGTGCCGTCATTGGCCGGGTCTTCAAGCGTCTTTTCCTGGCTAGGCGTAGCGCTCTCAACCCTCAAAACCGGCCCGGCGATGGAGGCCGCCCTCACAGGGACATTCCTCGTTTCCGGAGTCGCCTCACTGACGTTGGCTGCGTTCAGTCTTTTCTTGCCGCACACACCACCGTCGCCCCGAAAGGGGCAACCTTTCGCGCCATTCGAGGCGATCAAGCTTCTGGCGAGACCGAGCCTCCTCATCCTCTTCATCGTGACGTTTTTCGACTCTCTGGTCCATTACGGCTATTATTTCTGGACGAGCCGTTACCTTCAATCCATCGGCCTCGCGGAGAACTGGATCGCGCCGGCGATGAGTATCGGGCAGACGATGGAAGTTATCGCGATGGCATTTCTGGGGATGTTGATCAAAAAACTAGGTTGGCGCAAGACTCTGATTTTCGGCATCCTCAGCCAGTCGATTCGATTCGGCGTTTACGCGATGGGGAGTCGCGAGCTTCTCTGGCCGGTGATTCTTGTCAACGTGGTGCATGGGTTCGCCTACGCATGCTTCTTTGCAACGGTTTATATCTATGTGGATGAAAACTTTCCAAAGGACATTCGCACCAGTGCCCAAGGGCTATTCAACGTCATGATCCTGGGCATCTCGCAGTTCGTTTCCAACTTCTTATGGGGAGGACTCGGCGATGTGTTCGCGACAACTTCGATCGTCGCCGGTCGTGCCGTGAAGGTGATCGACTATCACCATCTGTTCCTCGTGCCGTTCGGCATCTCGTTATTCGCCGCGCTGCTGATGGCTTTGTTCTTTTGGCCTCCAGGCGATGATACGGGCCTGTC
>JAYVYS010000265.1:0-8079 GCA_043784005.1 Isosphaeraceae bacterium | reverse complement strand
GTCAAGCCGTTTGCGTTCGCCGAACTCCTTGCTAGGCTCCGCGCGTTATTGCGGCGCGGTGTCACGGGACGAGAAACGTTCCTTCGTGCCGACGACCTGGAACTGGATCTGCTCGGCCGCCGTGTCGTCCGCGCCGGGATCGAGCTTGATCTGACCAAGCGTGAGTTCGAGTTGCTGGAGTACCTGCTCCGGCACAAGAACGCCATCGTCACCCGCGACATGATCGCCCGCGACGTCTGGAAAGACGCGAACGGCACCCTGACCAACTCCATCGACGTCTACATCACGCTCTTGCGGAAGAAGGTCGAACGCACGGGGCTGAGGCAGCTCATCCACACAGTTCGCGGAGTCGGCTACGCCGCGAGGGACGGCTCATGAGTGGCTTGAGCATCCGGTGGCGACTGACTCTCTGGTACGGGGCCGTGTTGGCGACCGTGCTGGCCGTCTTCGGCGCGACGGTCTACCTGATGATGCGGCAGGCCCTGCTGGCCCGGACAGGGACAGGAATGAGCATGGAGTCGACGGAGGTGGCCGAAGAGGTCGGGCGTTCCCGGGACCGTGCGACCCTCGGAACTTGGCTGGAGCGGCGATTTTCCCGCCATCCGGGGTACGACATCCAGGTCAGCACGCACGAAGGGGAGGCTCTGTTCCGGAGCGAGCGCATCAAGGCCAACGGTTTGCCCAAGCCGTCCGGTCCGCCCAGCTCGGAACAACCCACTTTTGAGAGCTTCGCGGGTGAGTCCGGTCATGCTCGTTTGCTTAATCGGGTGGTCCCCGGTCCGGATGGACCGCTGATCCTCCAGATCGCCGCCTCACTTTCGGCCGACGATCATGAGTTAAATGAACTGCTGACGGTCATGCTCCTCTCCGGTCCCTTGGCCCTCGCCCTGGCTTTGGGGGGTGGATACGTTCTGGCACGCCATTCGCTTGCCCCGGTCGACCGGATGGCTGCGGAGGCCGATCAGATCACCGCCACCCATCTCGATCGGCGTCTGGACGTGCCAAATCCCGATGACGAGCTTGGTCGGCTGGGCATGACTCTCAACGGAATGATCAGTCGTCTTGAGCGGTCCTTCGAGGAGACTCGCCGGTTTACCGCCGACGCCGCACACGAGCTTCGCACTCCTTTGGCAGTGATGCGAAACATCGCCGAGGTCGCGCTCCGATCCCCGCGTGATCAGGAACACTACCGCCGGGTGCTCGGCGACGTCCTCGAAGAGGTCGAACGGATGACTCGCCTCGCAGAGCAGTTGCTCTTCCTTTGCCGGGAGGACGCCGGCCTGGTGCCACTGGCGATGAAAGGGATGCGTCTCGACGAATTGATGAGGGAAGTCACGGAGCACATGAGTGTTGTCGCCGAGGCCAAGGGCCTGACGATGGAAAGTCGCGACCTCGCGCGGTGCCCGGTCCGGGCGGACGCGGATCAACTTCGTCGCGTCCTCTTCAACTTCCTGGACAACGCGATCAAGTTCACCCCGGCTGGCGGGACCATCCGTGTTGGATTGAACACGTCTGACAGGAACGCCTGTCTCACGGTTTCCGACACGGGGGTAGGCATCCCGGCCGAACACATCCCGCATGTCTTCGAGCGGTTTTATCGGGTCGATCCGGCGAGAGGCCAGGAGTCATCAGGCACAGGGCTGGGCCTGGCGATCTGCCGCTCCGTCGCGGAAGCGCACGGCGGACACGTCCGCATCGAGAGCGAGGTTGGCCGGGGGACTCGGGTGATCCTCATGATACCGGCTCAGCGAGAGGGCGCTGAAAGTGAATGCTGGCTTGACTCTCCTGTGAGTGGGAACGGACAGACGATCGGTTCATCCAACGGAGGCGATGTCCCATGACAAACAAACCCCGACGCGGGTTCACGCTGATCGAGTTGCTGGTCGTGATCACGATCATCGCCGTGCTGATCGGCTTGCTCCTGCCTGCGGTGCAATCGGCCCGCGAGGCGTCGCGCCGCCTCAGTTGCGTCAACAACCTGAAGCAACTGGGCCTGGCGCTTCACCAGTACGAAGGCCAGCAAAGCGTCCTGCCGCCCACAATGGTGCTCACCGGGAGCGGCACGACAACGGCGTGGACGAACGGCTGGAGCGTCAACGTCCGCATCCTGCCCGCGATCGAGCAGCAAAACGTCTACAACGCGATCAACTTCACAATCGCCTTCCAGGAGTGGGAGAACCGCACCGCGACCGGGGTGGTCATCCAGCAGTTCCTCTGCCCGAGCGAGCCGAACCAGCAGGCAACAGACCACGCGAGTTACGGCAAGGTCGGCGGGGTGAACTACGGCTGGTGCATGGGCGACTGGTTCGTCTGGGGCGGCTTCATCGGACCTAAGACCAACCGCAGCGCCTTCGGCCCGAACCAAAGCCGACGCTGGGCCGATTTCACCGACGGCCTGAGCCAGACGATGATCCTCTCAGAAGTCAAGAACTGGCAGCCCTACCAGCGTGACTGCGGCGGCCTGTCGAAGATCAACGACCCGGCGAACGTCCCGAGCTCCGGCGCTGACCCGATGCAGGTCGTACCCGAATACGGTGCGGCCTCCTGCACCTTCAAGCCCGACGGCCACGCCGAGTGGGTCGACGGCGGTGTCCACCACACCGGGTTCACCACGGCGTGGACACCCAACAAGAAGATCAGCAATACCTTGGCCGCCGACATCGACATCAACGGCCAGCGGGAGAAGGTGGGCGGCCCCACGTTCGCCGCCATCAACTCGCGGAGCTACCACCCGGGCGGGGTCAACGTGCTGCTCGGGGACGGAAGCGTGCGGTTCTTCAAGACGTCCATCAACGGCGCGACCTGGCGTGCGCTGGGGACAGTTGGCGGGGGCGAGGTCATTAGCGGCGACAGCTACTGAATCGGCGAATCTGGACGGTTCGACAACTCCAAGATGAGGAGCAAGGCGATGCGAATTCTGAGTGTCATGTTCGGGGTGTGGCTGCTGATGGGACTCGCAGTCCAGGCCGGGGACACTGCGAAGAAGATGTGGACGTTCGAGGACGACGCGACGGGCTCGGCCCCCAAGGGCTTCTCCCCGGCAGTCGGCGAGTGGACGGTCGTGAATGCCGACGGGGGCAAAGTTCTGGCTCAGTCGGCCAAGAACGCGAACTCCGTTTTCAACGTGGTACTTGTGGACGACACCAAGGCCAAAGACGTCGACATCTCCGTCAAGGTCAAGGCCCTCGCGGGAGAGTCCGACCAGGGCGGCGGACTCGTCTGGCGGGCCAAGGACGCGAAGAACTACTACATCGTCCGGTACAACCACAAGGAAGACAACTTCCGGGTCTACAAGGTCGTCGACGGTGTCAGGTCCCAACCTTTCCAGAACGCGGACGTGAAGCACCACGACGGCTGGATGGGGGTCCGCGTGACGATGAAAGACGACCACATCGAGTGCTACATCGACGGCAAGAAATACCTGGACGTCCACGACTCGACGTTTCCAGACGCCGGTAAGATCGGGGTCTGGTCGAAGGCGGATGCCCGGTCGCAATTCGATGACCTGACGCTCAGCGGGGACTGATTGATAACACGAAACCGCCTGCCCGAACGCGCCGTGCGAACGCTCCGGCGGT
Source organism: Isosphaeraceae bacterium (assembly GCA_043784005.1). Classification (GTDB taxonomy): domain Bacteria; phylum Planctomycetota; class Planctomycetia; order Isosphaerales; family Isosphaeraceae; genus JAYUFP01. Next base: position 4,501 of record JAYVYS010000265.1, on the reverse strand, counting down.
CGACTCACGCTTGAATGAAGGAAACTCATGATCACGACGAGGACGCGGTTTTTGAAGGCTGGACTACTGACTTTCGCCACTGTCGGCATCGGGTTAGTGGCGTTCGCCCGCCAGGACGACAATCTCGATCCCGAGCGAATTACTTCCGCATCGGGGACGAAAGCGACCGTTACCGACGACGGTGTGGTGCGGATTGCCTGGCCTCGCAAGGACGTGCCGGTAAGGGTCGACGGGGTCGCCTTGAAGCCGTTCGCCGGGTTGGGCTCTTGGGCGGCGTTCACCAAGGCCACGCACGGCGCGATGGTGATGGGGGACACGGTCGTCTTCCAGGACGAGGTGACCCCGGCGATGGACGCGGCGTTCGCCCACGGGCTGGAGGTCACGGGTCTGCACAACCACTTCTTCTACGACGAGCCGAAGGTCTACTTCATGCACGTCGGCGGTCAGGGGGAGCCGGAGAAACTCGCGGACGGGATCAAGGCGGTCTGGGACGCCGTCAAGAAGGTCCGCGCCGCCAACGCCATTCCGGCGAATGCCTTCGAGGAGATCGGTCCGGAGGCGGACGAGGCAGACCAGAAGATGATCGAGGAGGTCTTGGGCCACAAGGGGCATGCCCAGGACGGGGTCGTAAAGGTGACGATCGGCCGCGAGGGAATGATGCACGGGGTCAAGGTCGGCGGGTCGATGGGTCTCACTACCTGGGCCGCGTTCAGCGGTGGTCAAGCCCACGCCGTCGTCGATGGCGACTTCATCATGTCGGCCGCCGAGGTCCAAGCCGTACTCCGCTCGCTCCGCAAAGCGAACATCCACATCGTGGCCCTTCACAACCACATGGTTGGCGAACAGCCGGCATATTACTTCACGCACTTCTGGGGAAAAGGGCCTGCGCGAGAGTTGGCCCAGGGTCTGAGGTTGGCCTTGGACGCGCAGAATGCGGTGGCCAAGGCCGGAAACCATTGATTGTTCGAGAGACTGACGAGATCGGCCAACTTACGGGGGTAGAGATGACTCGGCAATCGTCCCGTTTCGCTCGCGTTGCTTTTGCGCTCGCGGCCTTGATGGCTTCCGCCATGATCTCCTCGGCGGTCGCTGCCGACCCACCGCCCCTTGAACGAGTTCAGACGATCGCGCTCAAGGGGCCGATCGGCGGCATGGACCACCTGGCTGTGGACGCGAAGCGGGGTCGGTTGTTCGTCGCGAACACGGTGAACAACAGCCTGGACGTCGTTGATTTGAAGACCGGAAAGCTCTTCAAGCAGATTCCCGGCCAGGGACGAATCCGGGGAATAGCCTTTTCCCCGGAGGCCGACCGGGTTTTCGTGGGAAACGGGACGGGGGGCGTCTGTAACACCTTCGATGGAGAGAGCTACGACCTGATCAAGGGCGTTCCGCTGGGCGTGGACGCCGATAACGTGCGGTACAATCCCCGCACCCGGCGGATCTACGTCGTTCACGCGGACACCGAACTTTCGGTCATCGACGCCAAGGATTTCACTCTCCGCAGTCCAATCGCGCTGCCCAAGTCCCTCGGGGCATTCCAACTGGAATCAGGCCGACCCAGGATGTACGTCAACGCCAAGGCCGAGGGCCAGGTCGTGGTGATCGACACGGACAAGGACACGGTGATAGGCCGGTTCCCGGTCGCTACCTCCGGGGTGAACGCGGCCGTGGCGATCGATGAGCCTAACCGCCGCGTCTTCGTGGGCTGCCGGAAGAACCCTTCGCTCGTGGTTATGGACAGCGACACGGGCAGGATCGTGACGAGCGTGCCGATCCCGGGCGACGTCGACGACCTGTATTACGACGCGGGGCGGAAACGAATTTACGTCTCATGCGGTGAAGGCGCGATCGCCGTCATCCGCCAGGTCGATGCCGACCGTTACAAGGCGCTCGGAACAATCGCCACCGTCACGGGAGCCCGCACGTCGATCTTCAACCCCGAGGACGGTCGGCTCTACCTTGCGGTTCCCCGACGTGCAGAGAGGACAGAGCAGCAAAACCCGGAGGTTTGGGTCTTCCAAGCGAGACCCTGAAGGTTTGGCAAAGTCTTGGGGTCGGGCTTCACTACTGGTTTGCGAGCAGGTACTCATGGACGAAAACTAGCTCAAACCTCAGTCCGGGGCCGGTCTGCATGATCAGACTGATCACGCCGGGGCGTCGTGCTCGGAAGCGTCATCGACGACCAGACCCGAGGGCGAGGTCACGAGGGGGGTAACCGCCTTGATGATCGGAGTGCGCCCATCTCCAAGGATGTGCGGGGCTCCGATGGTTTGATCCGCCTACGAAATGAAGACGAGGCTGGTCTCCCGCTGTCCATCTCGCACGCCCAAGCCTAGACAACTATTCGCGTCGCGTGTCGTACCTCCAATGTCGAAGAGATCCACACCTGACCGGAGACATTGTCCATCGTCATCCACCAGATCGAGGACACTTGAAAGCGTGCCTCCCAGCTCCGCCGCAATACGTGGATCTCTCGGCGGCGAATTCGTTTCCCTCCACGCTCACCGGAATGGCAGGGACTTCATCACGAGGTTGGTAGTCTTTCGCGGCGTGACGCATCGGATGAACCTCGCGACGCTCCCTGGGGCACCCCCACTTGAGGACAAGCGACGGCAGCCTACTCTCTTCCCGGTTCTGCGACACGATCGGTCGGCGAAGAGGTCCTCGGAATTTTGGGGATGATCGCACCGGGCTCCGCTCTTGGCTTGCTCTCTTTTTGATAACCTTTCCAGCTCTCGCCCCCTTTTCCCGGTCGACACGCCTTGAACCGGAAGGCCGATCTCGGTCATGCCGGGAAGGCACTGGTCAGAGCCTTGGCAATCTCGATGTAGATCGGGATCCCTACGGTCACGTTGTAGGTGAAGGTTAGACCGAGCGAAGCCGCCAGGGGAAGCGTAGGGCTCGCCTCGGGAATCGCCAGTCGCTGCACCGCAGGCACGGCGATGTAAGAGGCCGAGGCGCAGAGCACAGAAAAGAGAACATAAGTGCCCATCTCGAAAGGAGTGTGCGAAAGTATACTGTAGAGATGCGCGGCCACGATGCCGAGTGTCGCGAACAGATTCGGTGCCAGCAAACCGAACAGGATAAAGCCAATGCCCGCCGTCTTCAGATCCTTGAGCTTCCGAGCCGCCGTCATCCCCATTTCAAGGAGGAACAGGCAGAGGATACCCTGGAACAGCGTGACGAAGAAGCTATCGTCTGCGCGGGTCACTTCGGCCCCCTGAAGGCCGCTTGCGAAGCCAACAAAAATGCCCCCGAAAAGGAGAACGAGTCCCGGGTTGAGAAAAACTTCATGCAGCAATTTGAAGTTAATCCCCTTGAGAGGCTGAGGAGTCGAGCCGTTGCCATTGAGCTCGTACTCCATCTTTTCCAACGACAATTCTTTTTCCGCCTCGATCGCCGACTGGCCATGACCATGTAATCCGCCCTTGCTCTCCTCAACCATCGGTCGACGGGCGTGTGGATCATAACCCGGCTCGTGGGGCATGTTGCCCAGCGCATCCATCCCGCGGTTTCGAAGTCGCGAGACGAGATAGAGCGCCACCAAACACCCGGGGATCTCCATCACCGCGAGCATCACGGGCATGAATGCGTTATACCTGATGTGAGTGGCTGCGAGAACGCCCAGGCAGGTGACGAATGTACCGGCGGAGTCCGAGCCATAGAACCCCGCCACCGTCGCTTGATCGACCTCCCGCAGGTGTGTCGCCTTTCGGAGAATCCCGAATGCCATCACACCAATCACAAAGTTAAGCAGGAAACCCATGACCATGAAACCCAAGACCGGGCCAAGCATGTTCAGCTTGATTCCGGCCAGTTCCTCGCCACCGTGCCAGCCGATGGCCAGCAGAAGGTACATCGTAAGGGCTTGATAGACCACGTAAGGGATCTCGTACTGCACCTTCAGCAACACCATCACGAATCCGAGGTAGAAGAACAGCAACAGCGGCTTGAACAGATTGTGGCGAAAATTATACCAGAACTCGCCTAGCACCGATCGTCCGGATGCCGCGTCAGACCCGCTTGTCGCCTCCGGGTTGATGGTCACTTCCGAGGCGACGATGGTGTTCGTGACCTTGACGAGAGTACCGGGCTTGAGCGCTGCGAGATCGTTGAGCTTTTTCCCGTTGCCCCCTAACGGTGTCCCTTCATTCACTCGCACGACAACATCTTGATCACCCGATTTCGTGGTCAACACGAATCGCCTGCCACGAACGTCCACGGACTTGACGGTCCCCTGAACGTCGTCAGCCCACACGAGGGCGGGGATTACGACGATGACCATCAAGGCAAGCCCGCACGCCGTCAGAGCGGCGAGTGTCTTACGCGTCCTCATTGCCCACAGCCCCTCTCGAAGTTCGAATTTGTGCAAAACGATTATTGCGTGATCATAAGTGATTATGTAAATCCTTAAAATCGGCGGGACGGTGTGTCCGTTGGCCGACCCGATTGTCGAAGATTTACTTGGTCCAGCTCCGGCACGGACTCAACCTATGCTCGC
>JAYVYS010000264.1:0-3970 GCA_043784005.1 Isosphaeraceae bacterium | reverse complement strand
CTTAACTCGCCCGAGACTCCCGCCGGAGGAGCCGATGGTCAAAATCCGACGCGCCTATGAAGCCCTCTTCCTCGGGCTCTTTCTCTTCTTCCTGCTAATCACCGACCTCCGCTACCTCAAAGGTTGGCCGGTTTCGATCTTCCTGGAAGCGACTCCCTTGGTTGCCGTCACCACGGCGCTCACCACGCACACGATCTACCGCAACCTCGTCTGGGGACTTGTGGTGATCGCCGTCACCATGATGCTCGGACGAGTCTGGTGCAACTGGATGTGCCCGTTCGGCATCCTGCACCATATTTTCGGCTTTATCGGCAACCGTAGGAACACCAAGCAACTTATCGAAGTTAATAGATACAAGAATATCTATGCAATTAAGTATTACATCCTCGCCGTGATGCTCGCGATGGCCAGTCTCTGGATTGTTCCCACGATTCTTGGGGCTCCCGGAAGAATCTCGGCGGTCTACGCTGAAATGGTCGGACCCAACGCGGCCTCGCTCGGTTCGGTATTCGCCGCGGCCTGGATTTTACTCGCGGGCTCGGCGCTTGCGTTCGCGCTTCCCGCGCTCGGGCTCATGAAACCTCCCAAGCTGACGGGCCGGCTCGCGACGATCCCCGTCCATCGCGCACTCCTTGGGCTCACACTCCTCGCCTTTCTCGCGGGAGCCACGTACGCCGGGCCTGGAAAGGCGATCGCCGCGTTCGGCACCGGACTGGCGCGATCGGCCGAAGAGCACAAACAAGGAAACAGCACGCTTCAAATCGGCCTGCTCGATCCGATTGCACTGACGGTGCGATCGATGACCACGAGCGTGCTTCCCACCGTCCACAAGGCGACCGAAGATATTTACACCGAGCCTCGCGAATACTGGCAGGCGTGGATCGTCGGCTTGATTTTCGTCGGCTTCCTCGTGGCGAATTGGTGGATTCCCCGGTTCTTTTGCCGGGCGATCTGTCCCCTTGGCGCCTTACTGGGCGTGTTCAGCCGGTTCTCGCTCTGGCGGATCGACCGCGACCCGGTGCGTTGCACCGATTGCGACCTCTGCTTGAAGAATTGTGAAGGTGCCAGCGACCCGCATAAAGATCTCCGCAAGAGCGAGTGCTTCGTCTGCCTCAATTGCATCGAAGACTGCCCGCACGACGCCCTTTCCTATCGGTTTCTGCCGAGAAAAGCGAGCGAAGTGGCGTATCCGGTCGTGGGCCGACGTGAGCTTGTGCAGGCGGGGCTCTTCGGGATTCTGTTCTTCCCGATGGCCCGACTTTCGGGAGGGGTCCGCAAAAACTTCAGCAAGTATGTGATCCGGCCGCCGGGCTCGGTCGCCGAGGACGAGTTCCTCCGCCGCTGCATCAAGTGCGACCAGTGCATCCGGGTTTGCCCCACGAACGTGCTTCAGCCCGCCCTGTTCGAAGCCGGGGTCGAGGGTCTCTGGACCCCGATCATGATCTCAAAGATGGGCTGGTGCGAGCTGAACTGCACCTTGTGCAGCCAGGTTTGCCCCACGGGAGCGATCCGCGAAATCTCAATCGTCGAGAAACTGGGTGTCGGCCCGTTCGAGGGTAAAGGTCCCATCAAGACAGGTACTGCCTTCTATAACCAAGGGCGCTGCCTTCCCTGGGCGATGGACACCTCTTGCGTGGTCTGTGAAGAAGTCTGCCCGGTCAGCCCCAAAGCGATCTTCACCCGAAACGTCGACGTGACCGACCGTTGGGGAGCTACTTTGCAACTCAAGCGGCCTTTCATCGATCCCGACCGCTGCATCGGTTGCGGCATCTGTGAACACGAGTGCCCCGTCAAGGACGATCCCGCGGTCTACGTCACGGCGATCGGAGAAACACGCGACAAGAGCCGCTCGTTGCTCCTCTCACTTGTCGATGGCGAAGCGGTGGACTGGGTCTCGGTTTAACCGGGTTTACGAGAGCGAAAAGCGGGTTGACGATTTAAGCAATAATCACCCCGCTGGCATGCTTTTTGAAAGCACGATCGGTGGATGATGGATTGCGGAGTGGCGGGTCGAAACCTCGCGATGAGAGGCCCGATCGGAGTGCCGCCAGTGGTACTTAATCGGTATCCTGGCGCATGCTTGCGGCACACGGCATTAGCAACGGCGGTGGCACCCCGTTGGTTGAATTTTGTCTACTATTCTGCAATCCATGTGAAGAGCCTCGCGGAGATAGGTAAGGTGGAACGGTGGTCAAATGCCCACGCACGGACGTTTTTAGATGACCTGACGGTTCGGTGGCTTGAAGCCGCGCTTTAAATTGATAATCATGATGCTTTACATGAAACGACAGCCCAATCGCGGTGGCGGCTCACGTTGTTTCCATCGTCGTCAGCAAGCAGACCCGATCCGATCCGAGTGGGCCTGAGAGCCGACAATCCGCTTAAATACGTTGCGACGAAACGCCGGCAACCCCGGTTCGACCCGTTCTCAACGTTGTTTTTGAGTCACCCTTTATATGGCAGTGAGCCACCCCCGCACTTCGCACGAGACCTCACCTTGGGATGCCTGGCCCGGGGAGTCCGTCATTCGACGGTCTGAATCAAGAGCTTTGAGCTCTGCCGCACGTGTCGTTATCCCGTGTTTTTGAGGAGAAATCACCCCTTCCTTGTTAGCAACCTCTCCATTCTTCTATCGTCCGGCGATATTCGCATCTGTCGGGGTTGTTTCAGAAATTCAACACAAAAAATGCTTGCAGTCGAGTGTCTGATTTGTTATCTTTCCTCGCATATCCGAACTCTCGGAAATGAATTTTGAGCGGGAATCAGTGTCATTGAGCATAATAAAGTAAGCCAGGAGAAGCTGAAAGCCAATGCTGAGCATACATCGCAATGTTATCGCTTGCTGACACTTTACTCTTGCCTCTGAGTCCGGTTTATCTTCAAGGGTTTCTCCCACCCAACTTCTCCTGTCCACTTTTTAACAACACGGGACGCTTGTCGTCCTCGCCCCTCCGGTCAGCGGTCTTCCTCACTCGGAGGATTTCTGATAACTGTCCCTCAAGGCTCTTTCTTCAACGTGGGGTCCTCGTCACGGTCCGGATGACCGAGACTTTCTACCCAAGGAATTGGGCTGAACATTAGCTGATAAAAGTGAGCACACATGAAGCGAATCAGTGCATCGGTATTCTCTCTTGCGGTTTTGCTGGGCATGGCGTCGCCGCAAGCGTCGGCTGACATCATCGTCTCCGCGATCTTCACACCTCCGCCCTCGGTGCCCACGGGCGTCGGGACAGGCACACTCACCCTACCGGGTGGCTCGGTGGTTGCAGTTGGCTACACCACCACGTCGTTCCTGAACTCGGGGGCCGCGCTCAACCAGCCGTGGGGCTCGACCCTCGGCACCAACGGTATTGTTAACACCACCCCGATCCCCGCGGCCCCGTTGGCCAATGGCGGCGTCCTCGGCTCGACCGGGGTCGGCCAAATCACGACCATCACTTTCGGCTCGGCCGTCCTCAACCCTTACTTGTTGATCGACTTTGCCGACAGCACTTCGACCATGGACTTCGGCACGGCGAGCTTCAACATCATCTCGAAGTTCAATGCGGCGTTCTCGGGTGACGTTGTCACTTTCGCGGGTGCCACGAACTCGGCGAATGACGGCTTCGCGATCCAGTTGGTCGGCAACTACGGGCCGAGCAAGTCGCTTAGCTTCATCTACTCGGACACCGCCGCCAATGGTGGTGGCGCGACCGTGGGCTTCACGGTTGGAGTCGCGGCTGTTCCCGAACCGGGCCAGCTCGCCCTTGCTTCCTGCATCGGTGTGTTCGTGTACGCCTCGTCTTGGCTGCGTCGCCGTCGGACCGTCTGAGGTCTGAATGACGGGCTCCTGTTTTGATCCATCGAAAAAGCCGCCGCGGCCGATAAAGCCGTGTCGGCTTTTTTCGTTTTCCGGACAGGTCATGAGACGTTTCGAACGACCGAGCATAAGTGATTGCGTCAAAGCGCAAAGACGAGCCGGTCGCCGGTT
>JAYVYS010000263.1:0-2161 GCA_043784005.1 Isosphaeraceae bacterium | reverse complement strand
GCCAGACGCTCCGCTCGAAAGGGAAGGGGAGCGATCACTCGCACGAGCAATGTCGAGTCTCGGGGCAACAAGAACCCGGCTCCTCGGCCAACCAGCACCGACTCGCCCGCTCGACCGATCGCCTCGACAAGCTTGGCGAGGTGGTCAAGATAGGCCTCCTGAGGGGCGTAATGTTCTTCGCGAAGCGGCAAGATCCAATCTTGGACGGCGCTCGGCGCGAGTTCGTCGAAGGCGCGGACCTCGTCGGTTGGCATCTCCATGCGCTGGGCGATGGATTCGAGGATTTCGTGGTCGAAAACCTTCCAGTTGAGACGCGTCGCGACCATCCGCGCGATCGAACCGGCCCCGGCACCAGCCTCTCGGCTGACGTAGACGTTTCGGAACCTTGCCAAAACCACGAGGGGGTCTTGGGGAAGTTCTCCCGCGGATTGGCCGCCAAACAGCCAGCGCGCAACCGCACCCGGCCAGGCCCGCAGGCCCGAGGCTTCCGTCCGACCTCCAGGGCGAGATGGCTCGGGCGCCGACATACAGGCTCCTCATAACGCGACATGACATGGACAGTCTAGCGCGTAAGAAGCCGAAAAGGAAGGAGGCCTTCAACTGTTGAAGGATCATGTAATCCCTACAAACGAACGCGGCACTCGATCGGATTTATCCTGAACCGCGAATTTTTCCTCAAGTTTTGGCGGCATTACTCTTTCGGGGCGATCCGGGGGTCCGATCGACCCAGCGGCACGGTCTTTGCATTTTTGAACCACGCTCTCACGATGCCCCCGATCCTCAAGGACGAATCAGGAACCACCCCACGATGCGAGACCGTCGCAATACGCTGCTCTGGATGAAGGATCTGATCGAACACATGACCCGGTGCCACGAGCAACTTCAGTGGGCCGGCGACGTCCGTACCGAGTCGTTTCTCACCGAATCGATGATCGGGGACCTTACCGAATGCCGTCGCCTCTGTGAGGAACTCCGCTCCGTGCGGAACGGTCATTCCGCGATGAGCGCTGTTTGAGGAAAGCGCGACAGGAGCTCGGTTGAATTGAAACGACGCACGGTAGCCGCCTCATTCGGTGGTGGTTCACAGCAATGCGCGACGCTATGCTGTGGAGAAACCCACCCCTAATGAACCCCAGGTCTTACGATGAGCCCCGAGCCGATCACTCCCGTTGCCGAGTTCACAGTCGACAGCCTCAAGGTTGCCGTCTACGAAAACCGTTCGCAGTTGGGTAGAGCCGCTGCCGCCGGAGTGGTCGAGACGATTGCCGCCCGCCAAAAAGCGGTGAACCGGGTCAATATCGTCTTCGCGGCCGCCCCGAGCCAGAATGAGTTCCTCGCCGGCATGGTGGCGGCAACGGAGGTTGACTGGTCACGGGTCTTCGGCTTCCATATGGACGAATATCTCGGCCTTGATGAGGATCACCCCGCCTCGTTCCGCCGCTACCTCAACGAGCACCTCTTCGGGCTGGTGGGACTGTCGGGAACCGACCGACTGCGTCTTATTCCCGGCGAGCAAGCCGCGCGACCATTACGAACATGCCTCGAATACGAGGACAAACTACGAGCCGAATTTATCGACATCGTTTGCGCGGGAATCGGCGAAAACGGCCATCTCGCTTTCAACGATCCCCCCGTCGCGGATTTTCTCGATCCGATCCTGGTGAAGGTGGTACGACTCGACCAGCTCTGCCGAGAACAACAGCTTCACGACGGCTGCTTCGACAAGATCGAAGATGTTCCGACCCACGCCTACACCCTTACTGTCCCCGCGCTCTTGAGCGCCCCCGTAATCTCGGTGGTTGTGCCGGGTGCAAGAAAGGCCGAGGCGGTGCTGGCGACCCTGAAGGGACCGATCAGTGAGTCTTGTCCGGCCTCGGCATTGCGTCGGCATGTCGGAGCGCGATTGTATCTGGATCGGGAGTCAGCGAGGCTGGTGATCTAGAAGCGATCCGCAGTTCCTGTATGAGAGGTTTCCGTGCCCCGTTTGGCTCGCGACCCGGGTTGGATCGGTCGACGGAGCCGACCTCATACCGTCAATATTCAGCATCTATCAACGAAAGATTCAGAAGTATTGACGTACGGTCTGCAACTCATCACTCCGGCAACGGCTGCCCCTTTGTCTCGGGTGCGAATAAGAGTGCCACGAGCCCGATCATGAAGA
>JAYVYS010000262.1:0-2930 GCA_043784005.1 Isosphaeraceae bacterium | reverse complement strand
CAGGCTCGTCCTGGAAAAAATGGGCGCCTGTCGGCGTATTATTTTTGGCGGTCGGGGGTGGGTATTTCTCCTGGCGATCAGGCGTCGTACCTTCAAACCTATTCGGTCAAAGCCAGGTTATCGCGTGGAAGACGATTGCGATCGATGAGGGAGAGCTAGGCCTTGTCGTGGTCGAGAACGGCGCTCTCGAAAGCGCGAATAATGCCACCGTGCGCTGTCAGGTCGAGTCGATTCTGGGACTGACGGGGGGCGGCGCAAACGCCGCGGCACGGCAGGGTGGTGCAATGGGAGGGGCCGCCGGAGGCCGCGCCGGTGGTGGTCAACCCCAACAGCAAGCTTCACCAGCGGCGGGAAAGATGAAATCCGCTTCCAAGGGGCGTGCGGGCGCCTCCAAAAAAACGGCGGCGTCCGGTGGTGCCACATCGCTCATGGCAAACTCCGCAAGCGCCGGAGCAGCCGGTCCTAACGCGGCAGCCCCGGCAAGCGGCGGTAATATGGGTGGTGGAGGAGGTGGCGGTGGAGGTGCCGCAGGTGGTGGAGGAGGTGGTGGAGGTGGTGGTGGAGGTGGTGGAGGAGGTGGAGGAGGTGGCGGGGGCGGAGGTGCGTCCACTTCTGGGGGTGCGGTGGCGGCGACAACCACATCGGTCAAACCTATGATCCGCAGCTTCTCTTACCAGATACCTCCCTACGTCTCGAAGCGCGCGGGTGCCGCAGGCGCTCAGACCAAAAACGCTGCGGCTGCGGACCCGAACATGGCGGGTGGCGGAGGCGGTGGTGGTCGGGGTGGACGCGGTGGCGGAGGTGGTGGTCGGGGCGGACGCGGCGGTGGTGGTGGAGGTGGGATGGATATGATGGAGAAACCGGGCTCGACCCGAATCATCTCCATCTTGCCGGAAGGAACCAAAGTCAATGCGGGTGATGTCGTCTGTGAACTCGACTCATCATCATTTAAGGATGAGCTCGCCGCTCAGAGAATCCGCTGGGCTCAAGCCAAGGCTCAGGTCGAACAGGTGCAATTCACCCTCGACGTTAGCCAGATGACGCAGATCGAATATCGGGACGGAATCGGCCCGCAAGACGAGCTGTTGATTCGACAATATCTCCAGAGCTGTAAGACCGACGAGGAGCGGGCCAAGAAGAACTATATCTGGTCGAAAGCCACGGGCGATAAAGGTTTTCGAGCACCGGCTCAGGTTAAGGCGGACGAACTCGCCGTTCAGCAGACCCAGATCGCTCTCAAAGAGGCCGAGGGAATGGCTTCCCGGCTCCACAAATACACCTCTCCCCGGCTCTTGAAGAATCTTCAGGCCAGAATCGAGGCGATTCGCGCGGATAAACTCGCCCAAGAGTCCGTCTTTCAGCTTGAGGATGAACGGCTCCGCAAGCTCGATCGAATGATCGCCAATTGCACGCTTCGCGCTCCTCGCGAAGGCATTGTTGTTTATGCCAACCAGGCGAATGCGTGGGGGAGCAGCGAGGCCCAGATTCAGGAAGGGGTGACCGTTCGCGAAAGCCAACCGATCTTCAACCTTCCCGACCCCAATCACATGCGTGTGAAAGCCAAGGTCAACGAGTCGAAGGTCTCTTTGATCCACAAAGGGTTGAAAGCCAAGGTAACCGTCGATGCGTTCCCCGATCGACCGATGATGGGCACCGTTGGGGAAGTCACGGCAATCCCCGCTCCGTCGGGTGGCCCGATGTCCGATGTCCGAGTCTACTACGCGATGGTGGATATCGACGATGGTGGCTTCGATGAACTTCGCCCTGGCCTCAGCGCCGAGGTCACGTTCGAGATCGACCCGGTCCGCAAGGTGACTCGAGTTCCTATCCAGGCCCTACGATGGGTGGACAATAAGCCTTACGCCGCAGTCACGACGGTTTCACACTCCGACAATGCGAAACCCTCCTGGGAGTGGCGCGCGATCGAACTCGGCTTGACCGATCCCGGTCATGCCGAAGTTCTCTCCGGTCTGAAGCCTGGAGATCATGTCATCGCCGAACCCGACTCGCTTCCCGCGCCCCGTCCCGCCTCAATCCTAGGGACAGAGAAGGTGGCCAAGATCGATAGCAAGTCGAGAGGGTAATCTTCTCGGCACTCGACAGAAAGACGCATCGCATAAAAAACCCGACGTCGATTGACGCCGGGTTTCTTCGTGAAGGAGAGCCGTTGACTTTACTTCGCCTCGGCCAGAGCCGCCTCGATCGCTTTTGACAACTTCTCACCTTCGGGCTTGTCTCCAGGAGCGAAACGCGCGACCACCTCACCCTTACGGTTGATCAGGAATTTGGAAAAATTCCAGGGGATGTCACCGGCGAATTGAGCGTCGGTTTCTTTGCTGGTCAAGAACTGGTAGAGCGGGTGAATTCCCGGACCCTTGACGACAATCTTGGAGAACAGCGGGAAGCTCACCTTGTAATTGCTCGAGCAGAATTCCTTGATATCCGCGTTGCCTTTCGGTTCCTGATGGCCGAACTCGTTCGCGGGGAAGGCCAGCACCTCGAAACCCTGCGATTTGTACTTGCCGTAGAGTTCCTCCATACCCTTATATTGTGGTGTGTAACCGCAATTGCTGGCGGTATTCACGACGAGCAAGACCTCGCCTTTGAACTTGGCGAGATCGACATTCTTGCCGTCGATGTCCTGGACCTTGAAATCGAGGACCGAGGAGGGCTTCTTGTCTCCGTCGGCCGCGGTCACGGCGCGAGAGACGGCGACAGTGGCCAGCGCGGCCAGCGCGAGTGCGACAAGGCGGTAAGTCATGGTGGGTTCCTGATCAAGCGGCCAAAACGTCGAAGGAGGGACCGGCCACGCGAGTTCATCGGATCGACACGTCTGATTTTATCGAGACGTTCAGAACGGATATGCGGACCGGTACGGGGTTGGAAACATCCATGTTATATTGTGCGGTCCGCTTCGAGAAATCAAGGCG
>JAYVYS010000261.1:0-6458 GCA_043784005.1 Isosphaeraceae bacterium | reverse complement strand
CCTCGTGAACGCCGCCCTGTGGAATCAAAACGTCATGAGCCCAGGTGTTGATGAAACCGACGGTGCAATCGTATTCGGTCGTACGCAGCGCGGCTTCGGAGTTTCTTCCAAAGGCGAGCATGCGTTCGAGCCGAGTTCGCCCTGGCGCTGCGACCGGGATACACCGCACTTCGTGGGGCAAGAGTCCTTCGGACCACGATTCGGCGTAGAGGTCGACCGCATGACCCGCGTGGATGAGGCGCCGGCAGAGATCGACGACATACGTTTCCGCGCCGCCCTTGGACGGGTCGACTCGCTGGAAATTCAAGGCCAATCGCATGATGATCCGTCCCTTTTCGCGCCGGAACGCGCGGTCAACCGACGTTGTGCCTGAGATACCGCGCCGCCTTCCACCGGATCATCTTCGCGTGACGTTTCGGCTGCTTCAGAAGCGTGAGCCGGCGATAATGAATCCAGAACCTCAAAGCGTCTCGACGACTGATCCCGGCCACCCCGTCAGTCGAGTAGAGCAACTGGCCAAGATCCTTCCACCGCCATCGGTCGGGCCAGAGCTTGTGAATCGCAAGCCGGTGCAAGTCGATCACGGTCAACCGTTCACCCAGCCGGTCAAGACGGGTCTTATCGATGAAAAAATGGCACAGGTAGAGATCTTTATGGAACGCATGGGCATTATGTAAACGCGCCGCGATCGCGGCGGACTCCCGGCACAATTCGCGTTTCAACCTGGCGAATGCCTCTGGTTCCATCGTGGCGGAGAGCTTAGGAATGGCTTCGTGCAGCGGCTCCGAGTCCGTCAGTTCGGCGACCATGAGGAAACTTTGCAAAGCGCCCCAAGGGCCGATTCGCTCTCCGACCGCGACGACGTCGGGCACGGCCAGACCAAGGTTACGCGCGGTTTCCAGATGTCCGAACTCGGCAGCGCCCGGCGTGTGATGTCCCCGGGGATCAACCAGCGCGGCGAGCCTCGCCAGCCAGGGAAGTTGAAAGTGCCTCTTCAAATAAACCGGCACGGAACCGCCGGGACCGTGAAAAACGACCCGAGCCGTCGAGCGCCCCTGTTTGGCATGGAACCGGTCACGGCTCTCAAGAGACATCACCGTTTCGTCGAGGTCACCCGGTAGAGCGTTTTCGTAACGCGCGTGCCGCCAGGTCCAGCGCGTCCCTTTCACGAGGCGATGCCAGAAGCTTCCGAACCCTTGCGGCGGCGTCATGGCTTGAGCCCTTCCCAAGACTCCGGTCGGCGATAGCGGTAGACCCGGACACCGACATCCGTCCCCCCTTTCTTCGAGGGGAAACTCACAACCGGCTCGGCCGCGTAGGCAAGCACAGCGCGAAGCGTCTCGCCTCGACGACTCGACGCCTTTAATTCGTCGTCGCCCACCACCACATAGGCAAGGTGCGAGTCGGTGAACGCCTGTCGGACATGCCAGTAGTCGTAGGCAGGCAGGCCCGAGACGAACGCGGACCAGCCCCGCGTATCGAGCACGGCCTCCCCGTGGTGGGCGTGATTCGCGAGCCAGGTCCCCGCCGAAAAATGGCCCCAACGGCTTGCGTGCGCGGGTTTGAGTTGGAGGCGAATCCCGGAACAAAGGGCCAAAAGTAACAGGGCGCCGCCCGCAACCCGCGTCGATCGCGAACACAAACCCAGGATCACGGCAAATTTCTTGCCGCAGACGAAGATCCCGGCCGCCGTCCAGGGAAGTGCCAGGATCACAAGTGTCAACGTATGTCGATCAGACAGGTAGCCCATCCGCAATTCATGGCGCGCCAGGACCAACGTGAAAAGAAAAAGGTAAGCGCCTACCACCATTCTGCCGTAGTTCGACGCGTCGGGCTGACGATCTCCCTCCGCGATGATCCCGCGAATATGACGGTCCCGAACGAGCCCCCAGAGTGCGAAAAATGCAAAGACAGCGCTGAGGCCGTCCGCCCATTGAAGCGCAAGCTCGCGTGAGACCTCACCGAGACTTCGCCTGGCCGAAGCTACCGGCTCTTCTTTGGGAGAGAAATCCCAGCGAGGGTCGTCGAGCCCTTTGGGAAGCCACTGGCCCGAGGCTCGCGAATGCTTCGGACCGGCCTTGAGAGCGCCGATCTGTCGCATGGCGAGCTTCTCGGAGACTTCCCCTTTAATCAAGGCGTATGAGCCGACTATCGCGAGGAAGACGAAAGCAAGGCCCGCGAGCCTCGGCGTTAATTTCTTCAGCGCTTCCGCGTAGGGTCCGTTGTTCAGACCATTCGTGGCGGAAAATGTAATCCGCGCAGCGGACCTTACTTGGATCAGGAGACCGATCCCCACAACGGCCATCGGCGCGACCAGCACCTCGGGACGCGCGAGAAATCCCAAGCCCGCCGCCAGGCCGCAACCGATCGCCGGCCGCCATTGCCCAGAGTCGATCGTCGCGAGCCCGAGCCGCAATGAGAGAACGCATGTGAATAGCGCCAGGCTATCGCTCAACGTGTCGTGCCCGACCGCCATCGGCAAAGGCAAGAGCACGCATCCGAGTGTCGCGAGGATCGCAATCTGATCGTTGAACAGGCGTCGCGAAAGGCCATGGAGCGGGAACAACATGGCGATTGACGCCAACGCCGCGACGAGCTGCCCCGCGATTCGCCAGGTGGTTGGTCCGTTCCCCGCGAAAAGCTGGACGCAGGGCTCGGCCATTGCGACTAGAGCGGGATAAAGAGGATGCTGGTCGGTTCCTCGGACGACATCCGCCCAGGGATGCGTTTGAAAACCCCGCGCGATCCGCAAAAATTTCAGCCCATCCTGCGCGGGCAAGATCGACCGGGCGATCCCGATTCCGTGCAAGGCTACGGCGAGCAAGACGATCGCAAACAACGCGCGTCGCGTCGCCATCCGGCCCCTCCCTGGACGTGCCTTCGAAACATCTCAGCGCGGCGCGATCCGTCGCCCCGCGGCGCGGCATGATACGAGTGACCCCTCAGACGGTCAATGGCAACCGTCCTCGCGATGCAGCCTCAAACCAGAGGTCATCCAGGCTTTGCTCCCACGAAATTTCCGGTCGCCAGCCCGTGTGCTCCTGAAGGCGTCGGGAATCGGCACGTGAGTCCTTTGGTCCCGATCCGCTGATCAATCGCGGGTCGATCCTTACTTCGATCGAACGCCCGGCGCGGCGGAGGAGATGATCCAGGCCATCGCCCACCCGGTGCGATACGCCGGTTCCGATATGATAAAGCGTTCCGGCCCTGCCAAGCTCGGCGAGCCGAATCAAGGCGTGGGCCACGTCGCGGACGTCGACAAAATCTCTTCGACCATCAAGGTCGCCCACAATCAGCGGGAAGGCATCAACGCCGGCGAGTCGGGCCGCGAACCGTCCGAACGCCTGGTTAAGCGGTTGCCCCGGTCCAATCGCGTTGAAGATGCGGGCCGAAACCACCTCCAACGGCGGTCTCGCCGCTAAACCCGCACAGGTGGCCAGCCACTTGCTCAGGCCGTAGGGCTCGTTCGGACGACTTGGATGGTCTTCGTTCACGGGAAGTGCGTCGATCTCCACCGGACCAAGCTCGGCGGCCGAACCGGCGATCACGACCCGGCACGGTTTTTGAAGTGTCCGCAGGCCGTCGAGCAGCCGGATCGTCCCGAGCGTATTGGCACGATAGAGAAGTTCCGGATCGGCCGGAGGCGTTCGTCCCGCCGCGTGTATCACGATATCGGGTTGCACGTCCCGGAGCGCGCGGGTGATCGAATCGGGGATATCGAAATCCCCGACGACGAAGCGACCGGGGTCCCAATCGTCGGGACACTTTCGCCCCAACGCGACCACTTTGACGCGCTCTCGACCCACCATCCGCAGGACGTGCCGGCCGACGAAGCCGCTGCCGCCGGTTATGAGCCAGACGCGCATGGCGACTCCCGTCTCAATGTCCGCCCCGGTAAGATCCTCGCGGCGACACGGAAGACCGCTTCAGGGGTCAAACCCGTCATACATTTGTGGTGTCCAAGCGGGCAAACCGGCTTCTGGCAAGGACCGCATGGAACAGGGTGAAGGAGATGCACCGCCCCTGGATGGTTGGTCCGGGTCCAGGCGATATGCGTCGGCCCGAAGAGCGAGATCACGGGGATTCCGAACGCCGCGGCGAAATGTCGAGGGCCAGAATCCGTCGTGATCATCAATGCCGAGCGTTTCACCGAGGCTTTCGTCAGACCCAAACTCATCGGCTGATCGGCGAGGCTCACCACGTCGGGATGGGCCGCGTTCGCGACGATCTCTCGCGCCGAGTCACGTTCACCGGGTCCGCAAACCACCAGGACCTGAACGCCCGCGTCAAACACGAGGCGTCTCGCCAGTTCCCCATAGTAAGCGTTCGGCCAGCTCTTCGCGGGACCGAACGCACCGCCGTTGTTCAAGCAAACGACCGGTTTTTCGGAGGTTAAGCCGAGTGCGTTCCATGCTTGATCGGCGGCGGCCTCGTCGGCAATTGTCGTGGCAAGCTCGGGCCGGACCGAATCGACCGTGTAGCCAAGCCTTCGGACGATCGCGAGATAATACTCGACCGCCGGCACAGGCTTTCGGGTGCCGTCAACATCGCGAGGGACGGACAACCGATCGGTCAGCAAGATCCCGCGACCACCACGGACAAACCCGATCCGTCGTGAAATCCCCAAACTCCAGGCCAGCAACGCGGACCGGAACGAGTTGGGAAAGAGAACGGCGAGGTCGGCCCGTTCGGATCGGAGTCGACGCCGAACGGCCGTGATTCGAAACGCGGGGTCGCGTGACTTCGGATCGAACCGGACATGTTCGTCAAACCAGCGGTTGCCATCAAGAGTCGCCGCGATCTGCGGCTTGATGACGGCGATCATCCGCGCATCGGGGTTCGCATTTCGAATCGCGCGGATCGCGGGAGTGGACATCACGGTGTCACCGACGAGATTGGGACAAAAGACGACGATCGTCATGGCTGCCACTCTGATATCGCCACATCGCCACGTCTGGCCAGAGGTTTCGGCACCCCCGACGATCCCGGATCGCGCCGAACCGATTGTGTTTCGATCCGAGCGGCGACCGCCGACACGACAGCCGCGTGAAGCAACGGAATCATCAGCTCGTGATGCCCCGTCAGGGCGACTCCCTCCGCACCGGGGCGTTGAAGCACATTCAAGAGCCCCCGATACTTCTGATCGAAGTCGAGATTCGCCGTGGTGAGGCCGTCGAGAGACCGGCCAAGGTTGCGGACAATCGAGACGGCTTTCAAGAAAACCTCGGGCAAGACGACCGCACTCCCGAGGTTCAACCACGCTCCGCCCGCCATCCGGGAGACCAGCTCGCAAAGCTTACGGAAGTCCGCGAGCGATGCCTTTCCCAGCGCCGCGCCGTCCAGATCGGGCGTCATGTGAACAATATCCGTCCCGATCGCGACGTGAACCGTGAGTGGAATCCCAGCGCGTTTCGCGGCGACCAACACACTCTGCTTGAGGCCGGGCCCGCCGTGTTCCTCGACAACGACACCGAGCGCCTCGCCAAGCCCGATCGATCGTTCCGAGGCGAGCTTGCAGGCATCGGCGAACAGTGTGGACGTTTCGCGCGCGAACCCGAACGTTCCCGCCATGAGGCGAGGGCCAACGTCCTCGCTTGTCTTGCCCGCGATGGCCAACTCCAGGTCGTGAATCGCCGCCGAACCGTTTAATGCCAGCCCGTTCAGAATCCCGCGATCGATCCAGTCGATCAGGTAAGGACCACATCCTGTTTTGATGACGTGCCCGCCAAGCGCCGCGACGACCGGCCGATGAGTTTCGTGAGCTTTGACAATCGCGTCGCGGAGCCGCTTCAATCCGCGCCCGGCAAGCTGGTCGGGAAGACCATCGAGCCAGTCGACGAAGGTAGGACCGGGACGCGAAGGCCGACCGAGATCGGCCAGATGGACCTTGCTCGCGCGGTCGGCCAGCGGCTCGAAGGTCAGGTCATTGAGGTCGATCGGTGGAAGCGGGTCGTCACCGAGGGCGGCGTTGTGGTCACTCATGGGAATCCTTTCCCTTGGAGGACGGTCAATCAATCGATCAGTCAACCGGAGCGGCGGGCCGATCGTTCCGCAGAAGCGTTGAGAGCGAATCCTCAAGAATTTCAACACCGGAGAGGATTTCCAGGCCGATCCGGAGCGCGCGCAGGGGCGTTGACCCGAGACTCGCGGTGCGAAGCTTTACCAAATCCTTCTGCGTGGTCAAGACCAGATCGGCCCCGGTCTCACGGACCCATTTCGAGAGGTCGGCGACGTCGTTGGCATCGTACGCATGATGATCGGGGAAGCGACGGAACCCTACGACCCTGTCGCAGTGCGGCGTGATCGTGCGGAGAAATCCCTCCGGGTTGCCGATCCCGCAGAACGCCGCGACGGCGCGATCTTTCAGGCTCGCGATCGACGCTGGCTCGACACCCGTACCGATCAAATCCCGAGGCGCGTGTCGCGTTCGTACGAACCGAAGAGGCCCGGCGTTCCGC
>JAYVYS010000260.1:0-2821 GCA_043784005.1 Isosphaeraceae bacterium | reverse complement strand
TCGCGAGCCCCACAAGTCGAAGCGTCGGAAGAATCCCACCGCACTTGGAGAGGCGAACGTTGAAATAGTCGGTTAAACCCCGTTCGACCGCACGAACCGCGTCGGGATAACCGCAAAGTGATTCATCGAGCATCACGGGCATACCGATCCGCGGGCGAATCTCCGCGAGGGCGTCAACCTCGGCATGGGGAACCGGCTGTTCCAGCACCGAGGGGTGGAACGGCAAGAGCGGTCGAACGCGCTCCACGACCTCGGCGGCGGACCAAGCTTCGTTCGCATCGATTCGCAAATCCATTCCTTTGAGTACGACTCTCCTCAATGCCCGCATCCTTGATACATCGTCTTGACCCGGAATTCCGACCTTAACCTTGATCTGTCGAAATCCGTAACCCCACATCTTCGCCGCCGAAACAAGCTCGCGACGCGAAGACGCCGCCGTGACGGCTCCGCTATAGCGTACTCTCGTGGGCTTGGCGGATAACGAGACTCCGGGAACATTCACATAGCGGATCGCTTCGCCGATCGTCTTGTCAAAGTGTGCGCCATATGCGTCGAGAATCGCCAACTCCAACGCGCAACGTGCCGAATTTCCGGCCATCCCGCGCGGGTCTGAGGCAGTTTCGGGAAAACGAAGTCGATCCAGTCTTTCGACAACCTGAGCATAGTCATTGGGACGTCCAAGATGTCGCGCGACATCAAACCGCGTGATGGTCTCGAAGGTCGTCGCAATGGATTCACCCGTCACATAGGGGCGGGGAACGCCTTCGCCGTATCCGACGGTCCCGTTCCCAAGTGTCACCCGAACAATCAGGCTATCGCTGCTCACTCGATCATGGGAGGCATGCTTGATTCGAGTCCTCAGCGGGAGAGCGACGTGGAAGAGGTCGAGACGTTGAATCGTCATGAGACTCATGGGAACGAAGGACAATTTCGGCGAACAGTCGGCTCAGACACCGAGAAGGTACACTCCGATCACCGACAGGAATAGCCCGCTCGTCAGACTTAGCCCCCGTTCAAGACTCGCCCCGGTGAGTCTTACGATCCACGACGATCGCAACGACGACGCGAGGATTCCGATCGCGACCATCACCGAACCCATCCCAAGACTAAATGCCCCGACCAACGCTAGCCCAAGTCTTACCTTCGCGATCGCCGCCGAAAGAACGATCAAGCCGACGGCATCCCAACACGGAACGATGCCCCCGGCGATCCCCAGACCGATCAGGCCTCCCCGTGCCCGTGCCACATCCCCATAATGAGAGACGCCTTGTGTCGGATAACCTCCCATGAGACGTCCCAGCCGCCAGAGTCCAACCGAGGCGATCACAAATCCGGACGCGCGCGTTAGCACGAGATGGACTTCCGGAAAGCGCAACGATTCGGTCCACCAGAGGACTGTTGCCACAAGCAGGACGCTTCCGAGGTGTGTGAATGTTGTGATGATCGCCAAGGCGACGCCTCGGCTCCATTTGGAGTCTTCCCCCAGCATGGTCGCCGCGATAAGTGTCTTGCCATGCCCGGGTTGAATGGCGTGCGCCGCGCCCAGTCCAAAGGCGATGAGCCCCAACACCGCCAGTGGCAGACTCGACGCTCGATCAAAGAGACGGGAGAGCGCGGAGTCGCTTCCGTCTCGGGCTTTCGAATGAGAAACCGGGATTGAGACGATGGCAGACGTGTTGGAAGCCGGGTCGGTCGGTTGGTAATCAACGTGGACCTGGTGCGTCCGACGTTCCTCTTCGTCTGACAATCGCCAGATGGGTCGTTCCGGAATCTCCGCGACCGACGACGAAAGTGTATCGCCGTGCAGGTTGATCCCTAAGCCCCGAATCGCAAGCCGGCTGGTCCCTTCGCTCGAACGGTAGTTCGTATCCTGGAGCGAGAGCGTTCCCGACCGGGGGATCGCCCCGGAAAATCGGAAGGTGAAACGAGGATGTTCCTCGACAGCGAAGTCGAAGCGATCGACCGCGAGGGCGACAGGCAGTCGATTCACGGCCACGAGAATCCCCTTGGCGTCGAGCGGCCCTGTCTGGCGACCGTAAGCGGCAAACCATTCTTGACGATCCGCGCCGGGGAGGGTGCCGATGAGTCCTCGAAGTTCCTGTGTGAGGGTCAACTCGGAAAGGCTGACCTCATACGCCACGTCGATTCTACCCGGCTTGAGTGTCACTTGAATCGAGCGATCGACGCGAGCATTGGGGATATCGTGGGCTTCGACGGAAGTAGAAGCGAGCAAACAATGACATGTAAGTGCGAGCAGAAACACGCGAGGATGGAGAGGACCGGGCATCACCTGGCTCAATAGAATTTTTCCAGAGCACGCGTCACGACATAAATCACGACATTCTTGCTCACGGGCTTTGCGAGCACGCAAAATGCGTTTACGGAAAGGGCCTTGCGAAGCAAGTTGTCATCTCTATCCGCCGAGATCAAAATCATGGGGATCACCCCTTTGAGCTGACGGAGGATCGTGATCGTCTCAAGACCGGTGAGCTTGGGAAGGTGCATGTCCATCAACGCAATGTGAACAACCTCGTCGCGCACAATTTCGATCGCTTCTTCGCCACTCTCAGCGAGCAAGGTACGAAACCCTGCGGGCTCGAAGATTTCGAGAAACGTCTCGCGGGCAACGGGGTCGTCATCGGTGACGAGGATAGACGGGCGGTCCAAGGTCATAGTGACCGGTCTTGTGCGTGACGGGAGGATCCTGTAGATGCGTTCAACTCTTCCGTGAGATGCAACTCACAGGCCAACGGACTATACTCATACTAGAACAGACTCTCGGATTTAGAGCAAGTTCCCTCTCCAGCACACCTTAGCATGA
>JAYVYS010000259.1:0-2654 GCA_043784005.1 Isosphaeraceae bacterium | reverse complement strand
TTTACGCTGATTCGCACGCGAATAATCGGTCATTTCGGCCCTGTCAGAAGTCGTAAGTCCCTTATTTGCATGAGGTTTAGGTCGTGCAATCGCCCTGCGGCTAAAGGCGGCTCTCCCAACGATTCAATCGTATTCCCAGACCGGACCAGCGACGACGACAGCGGCGACCCCCGCCGCTGGCACCATCTCCGCCGCCGGTATCTCGTCATCGGCCGCTTCCCACGCGATCATGCATACGGGAAGAAACTTCGGAAGCCGAGTCGGTCATGGGCGGATTTACGCCGCGAGCCATCGCGGTCACCGTTGATCGGTGCTGTCTGGAACATGTGATTCAAGTGAGAACGCGGGCGAACCGGGGGACGTGGGCGAGATTCGCCGATGTTTCCCGGTTCTCTTCCGCTTCAAAGCTCCGGTGCGAGCCCGAGGAGCCGCTCGACAGCCGATCCGATATCCTCGGAGCGCATCAGGGTTTCTCCTACGAGCACTGCGGAAACTCCTGCCGCTTCGAGCCGTACGACATCGTCACGGGTCCGGATTCCGCTTTCGCTGACGAGTGTGATGTGCGAAGGGATCGACTCGCGAAGCCGGAGAGTCAGATCAAGGTCGGTGACAAACCGTTTTAAGTCACGGTTGTTCACGCCAACAAGTGCGGCTCCGGAATTCAGGACGCGCGGCAGGTTTTCTTCCTCGTGGAACTCCACAAGCGCCGCCATGCCCAACCCTTCGGCACGTTCTCGAAGGAAGACAAGCTGGCGGTCGTTGAGGATCTCGGCGATCAGGAGAATGGCGTCGGCCCCGGCGAGCCTGGCCTCGACAACCTGATATTCATCAATGATGAAGTCTTTACGAAGCAAAGGGATCGCCACGGCCGCGCGAATGCGTGCGAGATACGAGAGGTGCCCTTTGAAAAAAGGCTCGTCGGTGAGCACACTGAGACAGGCGGCCCCGTGCTCTTGATAGGTCCGCGCGATGCCGATGGGCTCGAAATTCTCGCGAATGACCTTCGCGGAGGGGCTCGCCTTTTTCACCTCGGCGATGAGGCGGATGGGACCCGGGCCGGAGAGCGCGGCGAGAAAGTCGCGCGTGGGTGGGGCTTCACTCGCCTGATGCTCGACCTCATCCAAAGGAAACCGCAGCCGCGCCGCGGCGACTTCTTTGTGCTTCGTGGCCACGATCTCATCGAGAATGGATTCAGACACGTTGAATTTCCCGCATGCCTTATCAGTTTAAGATTTCGTGGCGTTTCATAAGTTTGGGGGTAGGTGCGATGGCCCCCAAATCATTCTATCCGAAACATCGTATGGGCAGAAACCAGGAGGATTCCTCTGCCGTGATTCAGGCAGGATCAACCACCCCGACCGGAACGAAATCGAAGGAATGGGTTCGTTTGGCGCGAGTGATTGAACGGGCTGTGGATGGGTTCGAGTTGAGCGTCGTGCGAGGAAACCGGGATCATTCGGCGCTTTGAATTTGACGCGGGGACCTTGGCTTGGAAATCGGGTTCGTTCGGGGAACGACGTGTCCAGGAGTGTCGAGCCCCGAATCTCGGTCACAAATCGCCCAACCTGCCGAAATCGGGTTCGTTCGGGGATGTCATGCAAGGAAAACGGCCTGCACAGATTGCCATCGGGTTCGTTCCGCGCTGCGGAATGGCTTCGATTGGCGCAAGGATCGAGTTGTCAAAGAGCGAGTGACGGCCTTGGATGCACTCCGCTTGGCTCGCGCCGAGATCGTTCGCGGGTCGGCGTGGACGTCGCGTTTTGTTCACGATCGTGAGGCTGTCGACGCGGGGAGATTTGGCCTCGGTGAACGCGGGGGCCTCCTCTTACGATACTATCGAGAGAGCAGCCGGGTTCGGCCTTGGAAACGCCTTGGTGGAAGCGGATCGAGGGTCGATCCGTCGCGATCGATGCGGGCCTTTGTTCCCCCTACCCGACGGCGCTGATTCCGAGTGAAACGACCCAGAACCCCCAGAGGCGTCCAGGAATAAGAAAGATAGCTTCGTTTCGCCAGAGGCGACCATGGATACTAGCTGCGTCCCCGTTTCATGTCCCCCGTCCCCGTTTCATGTCCCCGACCTGGGTCGAGGTATTCGCCTGCGCCGTCATGTTCCCTTCATTGTCGTAGGTGTACGTGGTGCCGGGGGAACTCAACAAATCATTCCCGGTTCCCGTGCTATAGCCGGGCATCGTCCGGTTGCCGCCCGAGTCATAGGTGTACGTCTCGGCGCGCGAACCCGACGCCCCGGTGAGCTGGTTCGTGGAACAAAAGGGGTCAGGAACCGTTTATTGATTCGTTTGGTGGAGCAAAAGGGGTCAGGAACCGTTTATTGATTCGCTTGTGGGTGGAGCAAAAGGGGTCAGGAACCGTTTATTGATTCGCTTGTGAATAACATGAGTAACCAAAATCGTCAATAAACGGTGCCCGATCCCTTTTTATGACCCCCGAGAGACTGGTACTGCCAGCGAGCCGGGGAACTCTCCCGGCTCGCTCGGTCTCTCAATGCGACTCACGCGGGATCAGGCGGGTTGCCATTCTCGTTTCGCTTCGCCGCAGTTCTTGGTCAGGTGCACGTGCTCGTCGACCCGAGAGACCCAACTCGTCGGGATGGTATGGTGCTGGCCGTCCGGGCTATCGTTTTTCGTGAGCTTGAT
>JAYVYS010000258.1:0-7529 GCA_043784005.1 Isosphaeraceae bacterium | reverse complement strand
CGACGAAACAGCGGAGTTGGCGTGCAAAGTGTTTGAACTTTCGCAAACGCTTCGCCAGCAATGGGTTACCGCTGACTACCATGCGAAGCGTCGAATCCTTGAAATCGTGTGTTTGAACTGCACTCTCGATGGCGCAACCTTTGTACCCACAATGAGAAAGCCCTTCGACGTACTCGCCGAAGGGCTCATTTCTGAAAATAGTCGGGGCGAGAGGATTTGAACCTCCGACCTCACGGTCCCGAACCGTGCGCTCTAGCCATGCTGAGCTACGCCCCGATATCTTCCAAAGACTAAAAGTATCTTAGCGATTGAACCGATTCTGTCAATTCCCAGAACCTAAGAAACGCAACTCCCTAGTGACGGAAGTCTTCTCCGGACTCTCTTCTTCCAATGGTGTCTTCAGTCCATCAATGTAACGTCGCCAGTCTTTCTCCATTTTGCCCAGGTCCGCTCCGAAAACGCTTCGGAATGTCGCCGCGATGCTCTCTTGACGTCGCTCTTCGACCAACGAGGCCGGGTTTCTTAGAACGTCGAGGAAAATGTGATACTTCTCCGGATGCACTTTTCGGAGATAGTACACCAAGGCCCACGAACGCGCATATAAGAGAGAATCGTACCCGCGACCGAAGCCGGCGTCTTTGAGAAACGACTCCAGATCAACGCTTCCCTCGGACTTACGCCAGTCCAGAAGTCGTAGGTCGTGCGCTCGACCGACCCCCACCCAACGCCCGCTTCTGACGACCTCAAACTGCGCCGCGAGTCCTTCGTGCAGCCAGAGTGGAAAACGATCCGTCGATGGGCTAAGGCCGCTCTCGTTCACCAGCATGTGAACCATCTCGTGAGCCGCCGTCCCGTCCTCTAACGCCCGGTGCTGACAATCGTTCAATAACCGTCGCCGTTCAAAATCGCGATGGTTCGCGTCGGGTGAGACCTCTCCATTACGGCGTACTGGTAAGTCTCGGCGCGGCTGACGTGTCACAACAGCCCGAAACGTCGGATGATAGTAGCCTTGGGTCGTCTGAAACGCCCCGGCATGTTGCGATTTCAGAAATCTCACGTAGTCGGATTGCTCGCTAAGCGCCACCGACACGAGACGCTCCGAAGGAATCTTTAACTCGACTCCGTGGGCTTCGAGCATCAAGTAAAAGGTGGTGAACACTCGTTCGAGGAGGTCTAGGCGAACCGCCGCCTGCTCGGGATCAAGCTGATGGAGCAAAAGGACGTGAGGACTCGTCGCCCGTTCAAGGGACACGCCGGTAGCTCGCGAAAGGTCGGAGACATCGCGTTCGACGCAGGGGCGGTCGAGTCGATCGAGTAGCGTGACGAGGCGGGCTGTCGGCTGATGGACCGCATCGGCGACATGCGCTGCCCGAATCATGGCAACTGCTTCGGGCACGAGACCATTCTCAAGCGCCCACCATGCCGCGAGAAACCGGACCTCGGCTCCCCGTTTAAGCGCGAGGTCCCGACGCGAGGGCCATTCCCTTTCCGGAGCATGTCCTGGCACGATCTTGAGAAAATCCGCCGTCAAGAACGAAAAATCGCCCACGCCCGACTCGATCCTCACCACACCATCACGCACGACGGCCGGAGCTTGAATCCGGCCGCCGTTCTTGAAATAGAGCAACTCAGCACGAACGAGCGCTCCACCTGGCCAAATCAAAAACAACGCCAGAAGTCCACTCGTTCGTCGTCGCAACATCGACCGACTCCAGGGGGCTCACGTTTTATCCTTAATCTCTATTTCGGTTCCTCAAGCGGGCGGGTTTACTTACGCGAGTCGATTCTTATCATACGGCCAATGCTTCTTGACTCTTGCGTCGAAAGGCAAGGGTTGCGATCCTAACTATTCCGAACCGAATACAACCCGCCCGTCCACGACTTTGTCGCGCTCCACGCGAGCCCACAATCGGCAGAAACGCCGCGTCGAAACCCCTTGAGGTCCGTCATGAAATCGACGCTTCTGATCCTGATTTTCGGAATGACCTTGGGGCTCGCCGCGCGCTCGTCGTCGTACGCGGATGCGACTCTCCCTCTTTCCAAGGACGGCCGCCTGCTCAACTTCGATTTCGAAACCGGCGACCTCCGCGACTGGATCGCCCAAGGAGACGCTTTCAAGGATCAGCCGGTGGATGGCGACGCCATCGACGCGCGCCGGAAGGACATGAAGAGCCACCACGCGGGGCGCTATTGGATCGGCTCGTTTGAAGGCCACGGGGATCGGCCTCATGGGTCACTGACCTCGGTGCCGTTCGTGCTCAACAAACCGTACGCTCAGTTCCTGATCGCCGGGGGTTCCCGAAACTCTTCGCGCCTGGAGATCATTCGCAAGGACTCGGGGAAGGTGGTTTATCAGGCCTCCGGTGACGATACCGAGGAACTCAAACCAGCCGCCGCCGACCTCTCGGCCCATCTGGGAAAAGAGATCTATCTGCGATTGATCGACCAAGAAAGTGACGGCTGGGGTCATCTCAATTTCGACGACTTCAAGCTCTCGGACACCAAACCCGATCTCCCGATACGTCGGACAGCCCCATCCTCCGACGTTTACGCCCATGAAGGCCTCTCTCCCCGTGAGGCGGCCGACGCGATGACCGTGCCGCAGGGGTTCAAAGCCACACTCTTCGCAGGGGAACCCGACGTTGTTCAGCCGATCGCTTTCGCCATTGACGATCGGGGTAGACTCTGGGTCGCCGAGGCCTACTCTTACCCTGTGCGGGTGCCGGAGTCGCAAGCCAAAGACAGGATCTTGATCTTCGAGGATCGCAATAACGACGGGAAATTCGACTCGAAGAAAGTGTTCGCCGACAAGTTGAACCTCGTCAGCGGCCTGGAACTCGGCTTCGGAGGCGTTTACGTCGGCGCGGCTCCCAACTTGATGTTTATCCCCGATAAAAACGGTGACGACATCCCCGACGGCCCGCCGGAGATCATCCTCGACGGCTTTGGCTATCACGACACTCACGAGACGTTGAACTCGTTTCAATGGGGTCCCGATGGCTGGCTCTACGGCTGCCACGGCGTTTTCACATTCTCCAGGGTCGGAAAGCCCGGCACTCCCAACGCGGACCGCACTCCCATCAACGCCGGGATCTGGCGCTATCATCCGACCAAGCAGATCTTCGAGGTCTTTTCCGAAGGGACAAGCAACCCCTGGGGCGTCGATTTCGACAGCCGAGGACAGTGTTTTGTCGAGGCCTGCGTCATCCCCCATCTTTTCCACATGATTCAAGGGGGTCGATATGAGCGTCAGGCGGGACAACATTACAATCCCTATACCTACGACGATATCAAGACGATCGCCGACCACCGTCACTACGTCGGTGCCAATCCTCATGCTGGCAATGGACGATCGGATGAAGCGGGCGGCGGCCATGCTCACTCGGGACTCTTGATCGTCAACGGAGGTGGCTGGCCCGCCGAATATCAGGGCTCGCTCCTCATGAACAACATCCACGGGGCCAGGTTGAACCGGGATGTCGTCGTGCCCAAAGGGTCGGGATTCATCGGGCGACACACTCCGGATTTTCTGTTCGCCAACGACCGCTGGTCCCAGATCGTCAGCCTCAAGTCCGGTCCCGACGGCTCGATGTTCATGATCGACTGGTACGACAAGAATCAATGCCATCGAAATGAAGTGGCAATTCACGACCGGACCAATGGGCGCATTTTCAAGGTGGCGTATGGAACACCGAAAGCCGCCGAGATCGACCTGAAATCGCTGTCGAGTCGGGAACTTGTCGAGGTCGTACTCGAAAACCCCGTCGATTTTCAGCGTCGACATGCCCAGAGGATCTTGCAGGAGCGCGGCAAGATCGTCGATTCACAGCTCATTTCCCAGCTCGTCAATGCATTCGCGCTGAAAGCCGGATCGAAGCCCGAGGATGAGCCCCGGATGCTCCGGGCACTCTGGACCTTGCATGCGACGAATGGTCTCGGCAAGAACGCGGCCGACGCGATTCGAAGCCCGAGCCCGAATGTTCGCGCCTTCGCCATTCAACTTGTCTGTGAGGACGTGAAGCCCGATCGTGATCTGATCAAAAGCCTGGCACGTCTCGCCGCCGACAACGAGGAATCGCCAATCGTACGAAGATATATCGCGTCGGCGGTGAAGCGCCTCGGAGCCGATTACAATGACCTCAAGTGGGCGATCCTCGAAGGACTTCTCACACATTCCGAAGATGCCGACGACCCGAATCTGCCTTTCATGGTCTGGTTCGCCGCCGAACCCCTCGCGGCGGTCAATACCTCTCGTGCATTGGCGCTCGCCCTCCAATCCAAGCTCCCGACAATTCTCCCCAACATGGTGCGCCGCGTTTCCGCGATCGGAACGCCCGAAGCCATCGCGATGCTGGTCGATTCGATCGGGAAAGCCGAGTCCGATGGTATCCGAATGACTTTGGTCAACGGCTTGAATGAGGCCTTGAAGAGCCGTCGCGAGGTGGCCATGCCGGCCCATTGGTCGACGCTTTATCCCAGTCTCCGCGACAGCGACAATGCCTCGCTCAGCTCCGCGGCCACAGCGCTTGCGTTAACGTTTGGCGACCCTGCCGCCTTGAATTTGATGCGAACC
The DNA here is from genome assembly GCA_043784005.1 of Isosphaeraceae bacterium. Taxonomy (GTDB): domain Bacteria; phylum Planctomycetota; class Planctomycetia; order Isosphaerales; family Isosphaeraceae; genus JAYUFP01. The sequence continues at coordinate 2,956 of JAYVYS010000258.1, read as the reverse complement.
GTCCTCGCCGACCGTTCAGGCAATCCCTTGCGGCGCGGAGAGGCAATGGCCTCCCTCCTTAAAGCTCGCGATAAGGAACTTCCTCCAATTCTCCGCGACCTGGTCAGTGATCCCCAACTTCGAGCCCAGGCGATTCGAGGTCTCGCGGCGTTCGACGACCCGAAGTCTCCAGCGATTCTTCTCTCCGCTTATACGAACCTGACCCCGGACGAACGTCGCGACGCCCTTAACACCCTGGCGGCGCGTGTCGGATCCGCTCGATCACTCCTGGATGCGGTGGGTGAAAATCGCGTGCCGCACACCGACCTCTCGGCGGACCTCATCCGGCAGATTCGCAACCTCAAGAACGCGGAACTTGAAGCGACCCTCGGCAAGGTTTGGGGAACGGTCCACGAAACGTCGGCCAATCGCGCCCGGACCATCGCCAAATTCAAGACGATGCTCACAAGCAAGCCTTCCCAGGCTCTCGATATTGAATTGGGTCGCGCGATGTACGCTAAGACGTGCCAACAATGTCACACACTCTTTGGGGTGGGAGCCAGGGTCGGCCCCGAGCTGACCGGCTCCAACCGGGCGGATCTTGATTACATCCTGTCCAACGTCCTCGACCCGAGCGCCTTGATCGGCAAGGATTACCTTGCATCGGCTGTCGCCACCACCGATGGCCGCGTCCTGACCGGGATCGTCAAATCGGAGGATAAGGATGCCCTCACGCTTCAGACCGCGAACGAGGTCGTGATGATTCCTCGGAGCGAGATCGAGGCCCGCAGGCTTAGCGAGCACTCAATGATGCCGGAAGACCTCTGGAATCCGCTGTCGGACCATCAGGTTCGTTCGCTTGTCGCCTACCTCGCCTCACCCGGACAAGTGCCGATGCTTGCGACCCCGGACAACCTTTCGGGATTCTTCAACGGTCGCGATCTGACAGGCTGGAACGGTGATCCGAACCTTTGGTCGGTCGAAAAGGGAGAGATTGTCGGCAAGACCTCGGGCTTGAAGCACAACGCGTTCCTCGTGAGTCTCATTTCCGTCGAGGATTTCCGACTGACCGTCGAGGTCAAGCTTGTCGCGAACAAAGGAAACAGTGGAATCCAGTTTCACAGCCAGGCCCTTCCCGGAGGTGAGATGAAGGGGAACCAGGCAGACGTCGGAACGAAATGGTGGGGCAAACTTTATGAAGAAAATGGACGCGGTCTTCTCTGGGACAAAACCGGAGAGGCGCATGTGAAGCCGGGCGAGTGGAATACCTATGAGATCGTCGCCTCAGGTCCAATCGTGCGAACATGGATTAACGGAAAATCTTGCGTTGACTTCAACGATCCGACCGGGGCCAAAAGGGGAGTCTTCGGGTTTCAACTTCACTCTGGAGACGCCACGGAGGTGCGATTCAAGGAACTTCACCTTGAACTGAACCCGAAGGAGATCTCTCTTCCCTCGTCGAAGTGAGACGGGCTTCTCGTCGAGCGATGTCGCTTCCGTGTCGTCGATCCTCGCTCTTTCTCGACTGGTTCAACGTGGAGAAAGGGAGCTTCTGGCGATCTAAAGCCAGGCTCCTTTGCTCGAACCAAGAGACAGAGAGGACGCGCGGATGCTAGTACTGAGCAGGAGGCCGTTTGAGTCCTTGATGATCGGCGACGAAATCACGATCACCCTTTTGAAAGTCGACCGAAACCAAGTCCGCATCGGCATTGTGGCACCGCCGGATGTATCGGTGCTACGTTCGGAATTGCTGGAACGGGAACGTGTCCAAATCACGAACGACCTGACCCCTCGCAACGAAGGATCGGGCCGTTTGATTGAGTGACAGACGGAAGAACCCGGTTGGTCCCGGTCAGAAAGGTGACGGTCCACCCGGGGCAACAGCACCACCGTCGGCAGCCTCTTCGTCACTGAGCGCCCCGGAGAACATTCGTCGCGCGGTTTCACCCACGGCGAATGAGCCCAAGGCCAGATCGATCTTGCTGGCGAGTCCGGCTTTCTCTGCTTTCGCGTACTCAAAGACAAGGGCCACTTCATAGGGGCTCGTCTTGGAACCGTAGAGGAAAACCTCCACGTTTTTCCCATTCGCCTCGAACGCCAATCGCTTGAACTTATTTCGCCGTTTGGGTTCTTCCTTGGCCTTCGCCAGGTCGATATCGAGGCTATAAACGCTGTTTAGGACGGCGATCACATCGGCGTTGAATTCGCCTCGGGTGGCGGTTTCGGCAGGGTTCGCAGCCGCCTTCTTGCTATCCGGTCCTTTGGGACGCTTGACCCTTGCCAGGACGTGAAGGCTTTGCTTTTCGGGTTCGTAGTAGCTTTCGGTCACGTCGAACTTGCCCGGTTCGATCACGGCAAGCTGAAATTCCTTGCCAGGGCCTTGCAGAGTCTTGGGAGGGCGAAGATAAATCAGGAGTTGTTCCATCTTCCCCTTTGTAGAGGCAGGCATGAGCCTATCGTCGAGGCGCTTGCGATACTTCATCTCCTCAAGCGTTCGGTTCAGCCGCTCTTCGTAGACCTTGACGCCGCACCCCGTGGAAAGGAGGAGCGCGGTCGTGGCCACCATCGCGAAAACCCGTCGCATGCGTCACCTCATCGCGTCAACTGACGAACCCGGCCGATCATCTCGCCTCAGCGGGTCGGAACAACATTCCAAGGATTCTATGGGATCGCGAGCACGATGGCAAAGCCCTTCCCCTTGGCCTGCCCCGACGGCCCCGACGAATCGCTCGGGACCATGAACCCAAGTCCTCCGCCATCGAGCCTGAAGGACAACGACTCCATTCCAAGCCGTCCCTACGAGGTTTCTTCGTGACCCAAATTATCACCCTGGTCAAGCCATTTCGCGCCGAAGCCGTGTTGGTCGCCCTGGAACCGATCAATATCCTCGCGGGAACGGTCCGCGAAGCCATGGGCTATGGCCGCCAGAAAAACCGGCTGCACCGTTATCTGGGAAGCGAGTACAACGACTCGTTTC